>CAZEQG010000078.1:0-9523 GCA_964514295.1 uncultured Alphaproteobacteria bacterium | reverse complement strand
CCCCTTGTCCGGCGGCGGTGCAGCCGCCTGCCGACCGGCGCTCGGCGGCGCCGTTTGCGTTCTGCGGCCCAGCCGGGTGGCCTCGGCGTCGGCCGACCCGGCAGTCACCAGGGGCACCCAACCAGCCATCGCCCACCACCCCGCTGCGGTCCCGCGCCCTGCCGCCGGCAGGGCGGCTCACCGCTTAGCACGACAGGCCCATGCCTGCCAACTGGTTGATCATGGTTGATCCAACCAAAAGCACGGTTGAGCCCCAAATTCGCTGCCGGCGACGGTGCCAAAAAATTCCCTGGCGAAAATTTCCTCACATCCGCACGCCACCCCTGTCCGCATGAAAAAGACATTTATATAGTAATATCAAATATCTAACATCACTCATTGGCGGATGGCAGAAATCGGTCACGGGGCTTCGCCAAACAAAAGTTTGGCTATCTGCACAGGATTCAGGCTCAACCGACCAAAATTCAACCAACTCACTTGGTTGACCAACCGTCTGGCTTGGTTGATTGTGCGCCGCAGCAACACCGGACCCTGCCCGGATCCGGAAGCGCAGTCCGGTCTTGTCCATTTCAGGAGGGGCTCACCATGGCGACGACATCCGACACTACCCTGGCGACACTGGCCGCCGTGCTGCTGCTGGCGGCGGCATCGCTGCCGGCGGCGGCGGCAGAGCTGAAGGCGATCGGCGTGGTCACGCCCGAGCAGGGCACCGATTTCGGCTGGAACCAGCAGGGCGTCGAGGGCGCCAGGAAGGCGGCCGCCGCCAGGGGGCTGAAGATCATCGTGGCCCAGGGCATGGGCTATGGCGACATCCGCCCGACCCTGCGCGAACTTGCCGATGACGGCGCCGGGCTGATCATCGCGCATGCCGGCGGCTATGCCACCGAGGCGGCGGAGATCGCGGTCGAGGCCAAGGTCCACATGGCCCTCAACAACCGCAACTTCCGCAAGCCCCCCTACATTTCCGACTACACGCTGAGCGGCGAGAAGGCGGGCTACATGGCCGGCGTGCTGGCCGCCAAGATGACCAAGACCGGCACCATCGGCGTCGTGGTGTCCTCGGAATCGGCGACCTGGAACTCACAGTCCGGCGGCTTCGCGCAGGGCGTGAAGGCAACCGCACCGGGGGCAACCCTGCGCTACGCCATCATCGGGCCGAAAGCCTATTCGGACGTGGCGGGGGCCCGGCGGGTGACCGAATCGGTCATCTCCTCGGGCGCCGACATCATCTTCGGCCAGGGCAACGGCTCGTCCTTCGGCATGATCCAGGCGGTGGAGACGGTGAAGCCGCCATCGGGCGGCAAGGTGTGGTTCATCGACGTGATCGGCGACAAGACGCCGATCGACAAGGGCTATCTGTTGAGCTCGGTGGTCTGGGACTTCTCGCCCGTCTTCATCAAGATGATCGATGACATCAAGGCCGACCGCTTCGGGACCCAGCCCTATTCCCTCAGCCTCGCCGACGATTCCCTGAAGCTGCTGAAGTCGCCGCACATCCCGGCCCCGGTCTGGGCCGACCTGATGAAGGTCCGCGACGACATCATCGCCGGCAAGATCACGGTCGAGGCGGTGTTCGACGCCCAGAAGATCCGCGGGATGATGAGCAGCACCATGGCGAACTGACGCCAGGCGCCTGCCATCCGCCGCGCCGGCCGCCTTCCCCACCCGGCCGCCGGCGCGGCGTCCAGCCCCCATCCCGTTCCAGGAGTTGTGCCCCGTGCCCCTGCCCGAGCCGTCCGCGCCGATCATCGCCTTCCGCGAGGTGACCAAGCGCTTTCCCGGCGTGGTTGCCAACGACCAGGTAAGCTTCGACATCCGCCCCGGCGAGGTGCATGCCCTGCTGGGCGAGAACGGGGCCGGCAAGTCGACCCTGATCGGCATGCTGGCCGGCATCCTCCAGCCCGATGGCGGGGCCATCCTGGTCGACGGCCGGCCAACCCGCATCGACTGCCCCAGGCACGCGCTGTCGCTCGGCGTCGGCACGGTGTTCCAGCACCGCATGCTGTCGCCCGCCCTGTCGGTGGTGGAGAACCTGCTGCTCGGCGGCGCCTGGTGGCAGCGCCCGCGGCGCGCCGCCATCGCCGACCGCTTCGCGCGGAGCTGTGCGGATTTCGGCATCGCCATCGACCTTGAGGCGCAGGCCGGCAGCCTGTCGCTGGGCGAACAGCAGCAGGTGGAGATTATCCGCGCCCTGTGGCGCGGCGGCCGGGTGATCGTGCTCGACGAGCCGACGGCGATGCTGACGCCGCGCGGCATCGAGGAGCTGGGCCAGATGATGCGCAAGATGAGGGACCAGGGGATCGGCGTGGTGTTCATCACCCATCATCTCGACGAGGCCTTCGATTTCGGCGACCGCATCACCGTGCTGCGCCGCGGCAGGGTGGCGGGCGAGATCGCCGCCGCCGAGAAGGCGGAGCTGTCGCGCGGGCAGGCTTTCGAGCGCGTGGTCCAGATGATGTTCGGCGGCGCCCATGCGGCAGCCGGCCTCAGCCGCCCGCAGCGCAACCTGCCGCAGGTGCCGGCCCTCGACGTGCGGGCGCTCACGGTGCGCACGCCCCACGGCCACACCCTGGTCGATCACGTGACCTTCGACGTGAAGCCGGGCGAGATATTCGGCATCGCCGGCGTCGACGGCAACGGCCAGACGCCGCTGGCAGAAGCCATCGCCGGCCAGATTCCCAGCCGCGGCGACGTGATCCTCAACGGCGAGGACGTGCCGCGCGGCGATGCCTCCGTGCGCTTCCGCGCCGGCATCCGCTACGTCACCGACGACCGGCTGGGCGAAGGCACGGTCTCGGCGATGGCGGTGTCGACCAACCTGCTGCTGAAGGAGATCGGCCAGCCGCCCTATTGGCGCCACGGCCTGGTCCGCCAGGCCGAGATCGATGCCAATGGCGAGCGGATGGTGCGCGACTACGACATCCGCACCCCCTCGGCCCGCACCCCGATCGGCCGGCTGTCGGGCGGCAATGTGCAGAAGGCGCTGCTGGCGCGCGAACTGTCCGGCAGGGCGAAGCTGATCATCTACAACAAGCCGACCCACGGGCTCGACCTGCGCAACATCGAGGTGACGCGCCAGCGCATCCTCGACAGCGCCATGAACGGGCTGCCGACGGTACTGATCTCGACCGACCTGGACGAGGTGCTGGAACTGTCGGACCGCATCGGCGTGATGGTGCGCGGGCGGATGACCGGCATCGTCGAGAACGGCCCGCAGGCCCGCCTGAAGGTGGGCGCGCTGATGACCGGCGCGGGAGCGGCGGCGTGAGCGGCGGGGTTGGCGCACTTGCCGCCGCCGGGCCGCGCCTCGGCGAGATGGCGGGGGCCCTGCTGCGGCCGCTGGTGATGGCGGTGCTGCCGGTGCTGGCCGCGCTTGCCACCGGCGGCATCGTGCTGGTGATGCTGGGGGTCGACCCCTTCACCTACTACGCCTTCGTGGTCGAGCGCGGGCTGCTGCGCCCGCGCGGCCTGCAGGAAACGGTGACCCGCTGCATCCCGCTGATGCTGCTGGGCAGCGCGCTCATCGTCAGCTTCCGGGCCGGGGTGTGGAATCTCGGCGTCGACGGGCAGTATCTGCTTGGCTGCTTCGGGGCGGCGGTGGCGGCCCCCTGGCTGATCACGCAGATGCCGGTATGGGCGGCGCTGACCATCGCCATGGCCTTCGGGGCGACGATCGGGGCCGCCTGGACGGTGGTGCCGGCACTGCTGCGCGCATATCAGGGCATCAACGAGGTGATCGCCACCCTGATGATGACCTTCGTCGCCTCCTCGCTGGCGGCCGCCCTGATCAAGCTGTTCTACGCCGATCCCGGCCACACCGAGCCGCAGACCCGGCCCCTGCCGATCGATGCGCGGCTGCCGCTGCTGTCCGGCACCACCATCAATGTCGGCATCTTCCTGGCCGTGCTGACCCTGATCGCAACCCATCTTCTGATGACGCGCACCGCCCTTGGCCTGAAGTTCCAGGTGCTGGGCGCCAATCCGCGCGCCGCCCGCCATGCCGGCTTCCACGTGCCTTGGCTGACCATCCTCACACTCGGCATCAGCGGGGCGCTGGCCGGCCTGTCCGGGGCCGCCGAGGTGGTGGGGGTGCTGGGCAAGATGCGGGCGGACTGGAACCCAGGCTACGGCCTGCTGGTGGTGCCGCTGATCTTCCTGGCGCGAATGAACGGCTGGGCCTCGCTGGTGTTCATCTTCCTGTTCTCGATGCTGGTGATCGGCAGCGAGAGCGCGGCGGTGCGGCTGAACGTGCCGCAGTACTACAACCAGGTGCTGATCGGCCTGATCCTGATCTTCCTCGGCCTGGTCGAATACTTCGGCCAGAAGCAGCAGCAGTTGCGGTTGGAGTAGCGGCCATGAGCGGCTTGTTGACCGAAGCCTTCCTGTCGGCGCTGATCTTCGGCTCGATCACCTCGGCGATCCCGCTGCTGCTGGCGGGGCTTGGCGAGCAGCTCTCGCAGAAGGCCGGCGTCATGAACATCGGCCTCGAAGGCATGGTGCTGCTCGGCGCCTATGCCGGCTTCATGGCCACGCTGTCGACCGGCTCGGAGTGGCTGGGCATGGTCGCCGGCGGCATCGCCGGGGTCGCCGTGGCGGCGGTGATGGTGGTGATGTGCGTGATCCTGGCGATGAACCAGATCATCATCGGCATCGCCATCACCCTGGCGATCCAGGGTGTGACCTCGCTGCTGCACTATTTCCAGTTCAGCCGCACCTATCCCCGCCTGCCCGCCGCCGACCGCCTGCCGATCCCGCTGCTGTCCGACATCCCGGTGATCGGACCCGGCCTGTTCAACCATCACCCGATGGTCTACCTGTCGGTGCTGATCGTGCCGCTGACGGTGTGGGTCTACCGCGACACCTTCCTCGGCCTCAACCTCACCTCGGCCGGCGACAAGCCGGCGGCGCTCGATGCCGCCGGGGTGGACGTGCCGACCATCCGCGCCGTCGCGGTGCTGGCCAACGGCTTCCTGGCCGGGGTCGGCGGCGCCTACATGGCCGAGGTCGCGGCCGGGCTGTTCATCCCGCTGATGAGCAACGGCGCCGGCTACATCGCCATCGTGCTGGCGATGCTGGCACGCGGCAGGGCGGGCTGGGTGCTGTTCGGGGCGGTGCTGTTCGGCGCCTGCCTGTCGGCCACCACGGCCCTCCAGGTCGCCGGCGTCCTGGTGCCGACCGACATCGTGCAGATGCTGCCCTTCGTGATGGTGATGGCGGTGCTGATCGTCTTCGGGCGCCGGGCGAGCCCGCCGGCCGCGCTCGGCATTCCCTACACCCGCGGCGCGCGCTGACACCCCCCTTTTTCCCCTTGAGGAGATTGCTGATGAACGCACAGGTCCAGAGGCTGCCGGTGGGCGCCAAGCATCACCTGCGGACGGGCGCCGAGTTCAAGGCTTCGCTGGACGATGGCCGGCAGGTCTGGGCGAAGGGCCGGAAACTCGTGCGGGTGCACGACGATCCCGGGCTTTCGGCCGGCATCGACCTGCTCGCCTCCATGTTCGACGATCAGTTCAAGCCGGAGTTCGCCGACGCCACCACAGTGTTCGACGAGGCCAGCGCCGCCCTGGTCACCCGCGCCTGGCAGGTGCCGCGGACCATGGAGGAGCTGGTCGCCCGCCGCCGGATGATCGAGTACACCAGCCTGAAGACCGCCGGCACCTTCGGCCGTCCGCCCGATCTGGCGCCCACCATCGCGATCGGCCTGCTCGCCTACCTGCCGACCTTCCGGCAGTCGAAATCGGCCTTCGACGCCTGCACCCCCGACTTCGCCGAGAACATCGAGCGCTATGTCGAGTTCGGCCGGCTGAACAACCTGACCGCCGCCGAAAGCCTGACCGGCCCGCAGAACGACCGCTCGACGCCGATGAGCGCGGCCGCCTCGCTGCTACGCATCGTCAGCGTCGAGAAGGGCGGGGTCAGGGTCTCGGGCGCCAAGTCGGTCGGCTCCATCGCCGCCCAGTCGAACGAGATCTTCTTCACCAATCTCGGCTACCGCGACACCCCGCCGGAAGCCTGCATCTGGGGTTCGGTGCCGATCGCCACGGACGGCATCAAGCTGGTCTCGCGCGAGATGCTGTCGACGCCGGGCGCCGACCCCTTCGACCACCCGCTGACGCACAAGGGCGAGGAGGCCGACCAGCTCATCATCTTCGACAATGTCTTCGTGCCGAAAGACCGCATCTTCAACCTGGGCGACCCGTCGCTGCTGAAATACTACGGCCCGGTCTGCACCTGGGCGCACTGGCATGTGCTCACCCGGCTGTCGGTCAAGGCCGAGATCTTCGTAGGCTGCGGCCAGCTCGTGCTCGACGTGCTGGGCACCGGCCACATCCCGGCCGTCCAGGGCATGCTGGGCGAGATCATCGAATACGCCCAGGCCCTGCGCGCCTTCGTCTATGCCGCCGAGGCCAAGGCCAGCCTGACCGAGGGCGGTGTCATGGCCCCCGATGTCAGCCTGCTCACCGCCGGGCGCCTGTTCTCGATCCGCCACTACCCGCAGATCATCCATGTCCTCCAGGAACTGTGCGGCCAGGGGCTGGTGATGCGCTTCGGCAAGGCCGCCTTCGACAACCCCGAGATCGGCCACTACCTGGAAGGACTGCTGCCGGGGCGCGGCGTCTCCGCCCAGGTGAAGGAGCAGCTCATGAACTTCATCTGGGACCTGACCTCCAGCTCGCTCGCCGGCCGCGTGGCGCTGTTCGAGAACGTCAACGCCAGCCCCGCCCCGCGCCTGCGCGAGCGGCTGTTCAACGAGTTCAAGCGCGACCACCTGACCGCCCGCGTGCGCGAGCTGGCCGGCATCGCCTGAACCTGCCCTTGCCGCCCCGGTTCCGGCCGGGGCGGCGCCCGTTTCCTGGGGATGCCCGCCGATGCCCGGCGCCGACGACCTGGTCGAGCTGTTCTACGCCGCCTACAACGCCCATAATGCCGCCGCCGCCGCCACCCTCTACGTCGAGGACGGCTGGCACGAGGAGGTGAATGCCGGCCGCCGGCGCCACGGGCGGGACGCGATCGCCGAGGGGCTCGACCGGCTGTTCGCCATGATGCCGGATGTCGCCTGGCAGCCCGGCACCCGCATCCGCGCCGGCAGCTCCATGCTGGTCCTCTACACCATGACCGCCCGGCTGACGGCCGATATCGGCCCGTTCAGGGGCCGCGGCCAGGTGATCACCCTCACCGGCGCCCATGCCTTCGAGCTGACGGCCGGGGGGCTGGCCGGCACGCGCGATTACTGGGACATGGCCGATTTCGCACGCCAGGCCGCCTGACCGCCATGACCCCCGCAGAATATGCCCGCCTGGACGCGACGGCCCTGGCCGGCCTGATCCGCGCCCGCCAGGTGACGGCCGGGGAGGTGCTGGAGGCGGCACTGGCCCGGATCGCGGCGGTGGAGCCGGCGCTGAACGCCATCGTCCACCCCTTCTACGATCTCGGCCGCCAGGCGATCGCCGCCGGCCTGCCCGATGGCCCCTTCACCGGCGTGCCCTTCCTGCTGAAGAACACCGGCCTCAACCTCGCCGGCACGCCGCTGACCAGCGGCTCGCGGCTGCTGGCGGGCCAGGTGTCGCCGCGCGACGGCACGCTGGCCGCCCGCTACCGCGCCGCCGGGCTGGTGATGATCGGCAAGACCAACACGCCAGAATTCGCGCTCAGCTTTACCACCGAGCCGGAAGCCTTCGGCCCCACCCGCAACCCCTGGAACCTCGATCATGGTCCCGGCGGCTCCTCCGGCGGCGCGGCGGCGGCGGTGGCGGCCGGCATGGTGGCGATCGCCCATTCCTCCGACGGCGCCGGCTCGACCCGCATCCCCGCCGCCCATTGCGGCCTGTTCGGCCTGAAGCCCAGCCGCATGCGCAACCCCCTTGGCCCCCACATCGCCGAAGGCATCGCCGGCATGTCGACCCCGCATGCGCTGAGCCGCAGCGTGCGCGACAACGCCGCCCTCCTCGATGCCTCAAGCGGTCCCGACATCGGCGATCCGCACGCCGCCCCGCCGCCGGCCGGCAGCTTCCTTGCCGCCCTGCGCAACGATCCGCCGCCCTTGCGAATCGGCCTTGCCACCGCCTCGCCGCTCGGCACGCCGGTCGCTCCTGAATGCGCCGAGGCCGCGCGCGACGCCGGACGCCTGCTGGCCGATCTCGGCCATATCGTCGAGGAGGCGGCGCCGGACTATGACGCCCCGGCGCTGAAGGCGGCCTGGCGGGTGATCGCCGGCACCGGGGCAGCGATGCAGATCGATGCCGCGGCCGCCCGCCTGGCCATCGCCGACCCGGCCCCGCTGGTCGAGCCGGTCAACCTGGAATGGGCGCAGGAGGGGCGCCGCTGGACCGCCCGCGACTACCTGAAGGCGGTCAACCAGCTTCACCAGGTGGCGCGCGCCATGGGGCGGTTCTTTGCCCGCTACGACATCTACCTGTCGCCGACCGCGGCCGAGCCTGCGCCTCCGCTCGGCGTGATGGCCGGCCGGGGGCAGGGGCTGGAGCGCTTCTACGACCAGTTCTGGGCGCATTCGCCCTTCACCTGCGCCTTCAACGCCTCGGGCTGCCCGGCGATGACGGTGCCGCTGGCGGTCTCGACGGCGGGGCTGCCGATCGGGGTACATTTCGGGGCCCGTTTGGGGGCGGAGGAAACGCTGTTCGCGCTGGCCGGCCAGCTTGAGCGCGCCCGTCCCTGGAGCGGCAGCTATCCGCGAAAGCTTGGAGGAATGTCATGACGGACCTGATCGGACTGACGGCGCGGCAGGCGGTGGCGCAGGTGCGCGCCGGCACGCTCAGCGTGGAGGCGGTGGTGCGGGCGCAGCTTGAGCGCATTGCCGCCCGCGAACCCGTCATCGGCGCCTGGATCCATCTCGACCCCGAGGCCGCCATCGCCGAGGCGAAGGCCCGCGACGGCGCCCCCTGCGGGCCGCTGACCGGGGCGACCATCGGCGTGAAGGACATCATCGACACCGCCGACATGCCGACCGGCTATGGCTCGGCCGCCTATGCCGGGTTCCGGCCCAATGCCGATGCGCCCTGCGTTTGCCTGTCGCGGGCGGCGGGCGGGGTCGCCCTCGGCAAGACCGTGTCGACCGAGTTCGCCATGGCCGCCCCGGGCAAGACCGCCAATCCCTGGAACCCGGCGCATACCCCCGGCGGCTCCTCCAGCGGCTCGGCCGCCGCGGTCGCTGCCGGCATGGTCCACCTTGCCTTCGGCACCCAGACCTCCGGCTCGGTGATCCGCCCGGCCGCCTATTGCGGTGTCGCCGGCTACAAGCCGAGCTTCGGCCTGATCGACCGCAGCGGCGTGAAGCCGCTGTCGGATTCGCTGGACACGGTGGGGCTGATGGCGCGTGACGTGCGCGACCTCGGCTACTTCGCGGCGGTGCTGACCGACCGGCCCGGCCTGCAGGTCGGCGAGGAGGTGGCGGCGCCACGCATCGCCGTGTTCCGCACCTCGACGCCCGATGAGGCGCAGCCTTGCGCCTTCGCCGCGCTGGAGCGCGCGGCCGCCCTTGCCGCGGCCAGGGGCGCGACGGTGTCGG
>CAZEQG010000077.1:0-9554 GCA_964514295.1 uncultured Alphaproteobacteria bacterium | reverse complement strand
CGCGGAACATCCGGCCCTGTCCGCAGGCCGGGCACATGCCGCCTAACCCGCGCTTTAGGGAAAGCCAGCTGTCGCGCGGCGGCAGGGTGACGTCGTGATTCATGTCGATCATCCTCGTCTTTTGCGCGGCAGCCGATCCTCCCGCCGCTCTGGCCGTCCCGGACGCGACCGGCGCAGGGGGACCGGCTTTCCGGCCCTGGAGCCGCCCGCGCCACCCCCGGCCGGGCGAACAGGGCGAGCTTGTCGCCGCGCCCCGGCTCGCCATAGCCGACGCCGCGCTCGTGCCCCCAGACGCGCACGAAGCCGAGCGCCCCCAGCGCCCCGTCATAGAAGCGCGCGGCGCGCGCCAGATCCTCCACCCCGAAGGACAGGTGCCCCAGCATCGCCACGCTAGAGCACCCGCCGCGGGTCGAGCGCGTCGCGCAGCCCGTCGCCGATGAAATTGATGGTCAGCACCGCCAGGAAGATCGCGATCCCCGGGAACAGCGACCAATGCGGGGCAAAATCCATCATGTCCTTGGCGTCATAGAGGATGCGGCCCCAGGTCGGGATGTCGGGCGGGAAGCCGAGGCCAAGGAAGGACAGCGTCGATTCGGCGATGATCGCGGCCGCCACGTCGATGGTGGCGGCAACGATCACCGGGCCCAGCGCATTCGGCAGGATGTGGCGCACCACCTGGCGCGGCGCCGAGGCGCCGAGGGCGCGCGCCGCCTCCACGAACTCCTTCTCGCGCAGGGAGAAGAACTGCGCCCGCACCAGGCGGGCGACCGGCATCCAGCGGAAGCCGCCGATGACCACCACGATCAGCACGAAGATGCCGACCTCGGGCCCGGCGATCGCCTTCAGCGGCTCGCGGAACAGATAGATCAGCAGCAGCAGCAGCGGCAGTTGTGGCAGCGACAGGAACAGATCGGTCACCCACATCAGCGCCGCATCAACGCTGCCGCGCGACATGCCGGCGATGGCGCCGATGATCACGCCGACCGAGATCGCCACGAACATGGCGGCCAGCCCGACGGCGAGCGAGATGCGGCCGCCATAGAGCATGCGCGCCAGGATGTCCTGCCCGAGATCGTCGGTGCCCAGCGGATGGGCCCAGGACGGTCCTTCCAGCTTGGCGCTGAAATCGATGTCGTTGATCGGCACGGTCCACACCAGCGGCCCGAAGATCACCGCCAGGATCATGCCGGCCAGGATGCACAGGCTGGCCACCGCCATCTTGTGCCGGCGGAAGCGCCGCCACGCCTCGTAAGTGGGCGAGATGCCGCGGGCCGTCCCCACACGCGGCAGGACGGCGCTAGCGGTAGGAGATGCGGGGGTCGAGCCAGCCATAGAGCACATCCGCGAGCAGGTTGAAGGAGATGACCAGGATCGCGAGGACGAAGGTGACGGCCATGATCACCGGCGTGTCGTTGCGCTGGATCGCATCGATCAGCAGCGAGCCGATGCCGGGCACGCGGAATATCTGCTCGGTCACCACGGCGCCGCCGAACACCGTCGGCATCTGCAGGGCGACCAGGGTGACCACCGGGATCAGGGCGTTGCGCACCACATGCTTGAGGATCACCACCTTCTCCGCCAGCCCCTTGGAGCGGGCGGTGGTGACGTATTCCAGGCGGATCACGTCGAGCACGGCCGAGCGCACATAGCGCGTCCAGGACGCCCCCTGGAACAGGCCGAGCACGCAGATCGGCATGATCGACTGGCGCAGATGCTCCCAGTACCACTGCCAGCCGGTCGAGGTGATGTCGCGGTAGACGAAGGGCAGCCAGTCGAGCTGGATGCTGAACACCAGGATGAACAGCAGCCCGGTGAAGAAGGTGGGCAGCGAGAAGCCGATGAAGGAGAAGGTGGTGGCGAGGTTGTCGAACACCGAATAGGGCCGCACCCCGGCGATGACGCCGACCGGCAGGGCGATGAGCAGCGCCAGGATCTGCGAGGAGCCGATGACGAACAGCGTGGTCGGCAGGCGCTGCAGGATCAGGTCGTCGACATCGACCCGGCTGACGAAGGAGAAGCCCCAGTCGCCCTGCAGCATCGCCGCCAGCCAGCGCAGGTAGCGCAGGTAGATCGGATCGTCGAGGCCGAACGCCTCGCGCAGGCGCAGGCGCACTTCAGGCGGCACCGCCGGATTGGTCGCCAGTTCCTCGAAGGGGTCGCCCGGCGCCAGGGCCAGGACGGTGAAAAGCACGACGCTGATCCCGAGCAGGCTCGGAATGGCGATCGCCAGCCGCCGGATGATGTACTGCCTCAAGGGGTCACCCCGTCAACGAGGGGTGTGCGCCGGCGGAAACCCCACCGGCGCACACACCAGCCATGTCAGGAGGAAAGGGCGCCGGTCAGGCGTCCTTATACCAGTCCTTGAGCAGCCACAGGTCGTTGTCCCAACCGCTGATCACGGCGTTCAGCTTGTTGGAGATGGCGCCGACGCGCGGCCGGTAGACGACCGGGATCACCACCGGATGGGTCACCAGGATGTCGTTCATCTTGATGAACATCGCCGCCCGCTTCACCGGGTCAAGCTCGCCCTGGCTGGCCTTGTAGAGGTCGTCATATTCCTTGTTGCGGAAGCGCGGCGCGTTGCGCCCGGACCACTTGTTGTCCTTGGAGGCCGCCTCCCACGACACGAACTGGCCCATGAACACTTCCGGATCCGGCTGCGTCATGGTGGTCGTGTACATCTGGATGTCGGCGTAGAACTTCGGGAAGGTGTCCGGGTTCGCCACGTCGGAAGAGAAGAACACGCCGGCCACCACCGACTTGATCTCGATGTCGATGCCGGCCTTCTGGCAGGCCGCCTTCACGATGGCCTGGTTCTTCTGGCGCGGCGCGTTGGTCGAGGTCTGGTAGACGAACTTCAGCTTCACCCCGCCCTTGGCGCGGATGCCGTCCGACCCGCGGGCCCAGCCGGCGTCGTCGAGGATCTTGTTCGCCTTGTCGATGTTGAATTCGTACTTCGTGTTGCCGGAACGGAAGCGCGACGGGTTGTTCAGGAAGTTCGCCGTCGCCACGCCGGTGCGCCCGTAGATGTTGTCCTCCACGGCCTTGCGGTCGACCAGCAGGGTCATGGCGTCACGCACCGCCTTGTCCTTGAAGGCCGGATGCTCGGTCTTCATGCTGGAGCGCTCGCCATCCACCTCGGTCCAGGGGTCGGTCGTGTTCAGCGAAATGAACTCGATGTTGCCGCCCGGGGTGATGTTCGCCTTGCCGCGGCCGGAGGCTTCCAGCCGCTTCAGGATCTCGTCCTCGACCTGCATGTTCCAGGCATAGTCGTACTCGCCCGTCTGCAGCACCGCGCGGGCGGCCGAGATGGCGTCGCCGCCGCCCTTCATCTCGATCGAATCGAAATAGGGGCGGTTGGGCTCGTGATAGTCCATGTTGATCACGCCGCGGACCAGGTCGCCGGGCTTGAAATCGGCGAACTTGTAGGGGCCGGTGCCGACCGGCTTCAGGTTGGTCGGCGCGTCGCGCGACTTGTCGCCGACATAGTCCTGGAACAGGTGCTTCGGGATGATCATCCCGCGCGTGCCGACAAAGGCGTCGGCCCAGAACGGCGTCGGCTTCTCGAAGATCACCTTCACCGTGTGGCTGTCGATCTTCTCGACCTTGATGTTGGTGTACGCCGCGCTGGTCACCGTCGCCGAGGCGGGATTGCGCGAGTACTCCCAGTTGAACACCACGTCGTCGGCGGTGAAGGGGGCACCGTCATGCCACTTGACGCCCTGCTTCAGCTTCCAGACGACGGACATGCCGTCGCGGGCGAGCTGGCCGTTCTCGTAGCTCGGCACTTCGGCCGCCAGGATCGGCACGAGATTGCCGTCCGGGTCCCAGCCGGCCAGCGGCTCGTAGAAGATGCGCGAGCCTTCCTGGTCCTTGGTGCCATTGGCGAAATGCGGGTTCAGCAGGGTGGCGCCCTGCCACCACAGCACCTTCAGCGCACCGCCGCCGCCGCGCTTGGTCGGCTTGTAGGTCGAGCGCATCTGCGCCATGGCGACGCCGGAATAGGTCAGCATCTGGGTCGCCAGAGGTGCCGTAAGGCCAAGCGCCACCATCTTCTGCACGAAGCCGCGGCGCGACAGCTTGCCTTGCTTGACCTTGCCGATCAGCGACCTGAGATCACGTTCGTTCATCGTAATTTCCTCTCCCTGTTCGCGAGGAATGTGAAAAACCACGCCGCACCCCGCGCCCTTCGGACGCCGATTGTTTGAAAGTGCGGCGGCGCATCGCGACATACGATGCGATTCCCGACCGCCGTGCAAGGATTTCGTGCGCCGCGCCGGCAATTTCCGGCTTGCCAGGCCGCGCCGCTTGGACGGATGGTCGCCGCGATGGCGAACCCTCCCGGCGACACCGATCTGCGCTTCCGCATCCTCAACCGCATCGGCATGATCGACATGCTGTCGGCGGCCATGGCGACGCGGCTGCTGAAGCCGGTCGACCTGCCGGCGTCATTGTTCGGGCTGCTGCACCATTTCGCCGAGGCGCCGCAGGTGCCGCGCAGCGTGATGGCCCTGTCGCGGGCCATGCAGGTGCCCCAGCCCGGCGTCACCAAGCGGGTGCAGAAGCTGCTGCGCCGCGGCCTGCTGCACGAGGCGCCCAGCCCCTATGACGCGCGGATGAAGCTGCTGACCATCACGCCCGAGGGCCTCGCCATCCATGCCCGCGCCGTCGCCCTGCTGGTGCCGCCCGCCGCCTCCGTGTTCGACGGCTGGGACGAGGCCGATCTCGGGCAGCTGATGGGCGCGCTCGACCGCGTGAAGCAGCGCCTGGACGCGATGATCTGAGCCGGCCGCGGCGCTGCGGCGGCTGAGCTCGCGGCCGCATCTACATTCCTGAGAATTATTCTTGCAACTGCTTCTCAATACCGATAGCGTCCGGTCCCCAGGCAAGACAATTCCGGGGAATGAGATATGCGACTGCGGCGGCACCACCTGCTCCTCGCCTGCGCGCTGGCCGGCGCAGCCACCCCCGCCCGGGCACAGGACGGCGCCGCCCGGCTCGACACGGTGGTGGTGTCGGCCACCCGCTCGGCCGAGCCGATCTCGGCCATTCCCGGCTCGGTGATGGTGGTCGAGCGGGCGGAGATCGAGCGCCAGATGGAGCTGGGCCAGGGCGTGTCCGGCATGCTGCAGAAGCTGATCCCGGGCTACGGCGTCAGCAACCAGACCCTGAGCGAGGCCTCCGAGACCTTCCGCGGACGCGGCTTCCAGGTGCTGGTCGACGGGGTGGCGCGGACCACAGCGCTACGCAACGTGTCGCGCTATCTCGCCGCGATCGACCCCAACAGCATCGAGCGGATCGAGGTGATCAACGGCTCCAGCGCCGCCTATGGCAATGGCGCTGCCGGCGGCATCATCAACATCATCACCCGCAAGGCGGCGGCGACACCCGAGTTCACCGCCAGCACCGGCGCCCGCGCCTACACCGCCAATGTCGGGGAGTCGCTGGCGCCCGAAGCGTCCTTCAGCTATCGCGGCGATCTCGGGCCGGTCGACATGGTGGCGACCGTCAGCGGCCGCCAGACACGGGCGGTCTATGACGGCAGCGGCGCGCGGGCGCCTTCGGACGCCATGCTGGGCCAGGGCGGCGCCGACAACCTGGAGAACTACACCGGCCTGCTGAAGCTCGGAAAATCCTTCGACGCCAAACGCCTTGAGGTATCGGCGAACGTGGTCCGCCTGGACCAGGCGCCCGACTACTATACCGACTACTACGCCCGGCCGGTGGCGCCCGACTACACCGCCGCCTATGACGGCCGCAACGTCATGGAGCACTCCACCTACCTGACCGGCAGCTATGAGGATGGCGATTTCGCGCTCGGCCAGTTGACCCTGACGCTGGCCCACAACGACATCGAGAAGCGCTTCGCCGCCACCCGTTACGACCAAGTCTACAACAACCAAGTCTACTACTCCGGCAACCCGGCGGCGCCGACCAACGCCACCCTGCAGGGATCCAGCCTGACATCCAAGGTCACCAGCCTGGCGCTGACGGTGAACTCGCCGCTCACCGGGCTGAGGGACGGGATGGAACTGTCCTGGGGCCTCGACCTCGGCCGCGAGGAGACGCGCCAGCAGCGCGGCGACGGCGCCGACATCATCGCCCCGGCCGAGCAGACCAGCATCGCCGCCTTCGCGCAGCTCGAAACGCCGGTGACGCAGTGGCTGCGCCTGCGCGGCGGCGTGCGGCACGAGCGCCTGAACGTCGACCTCGACGGCTTCGTCCGCCCGGCCGTCTACGCCTACAATCCGGCCGCCGGCCGCGCCGTGGTGCTGCCGGCCGCCCAGGTCAGCGGTGGCAGCTTCGAATATGACGCCACCCTCTACAACCTCGGCGCCGTCGTCGACCTGGCGCCGGGCCTCGAGCTGTTCGGCGGCCTGTCGCAGGGCTTCTCGCTGCCGGACTGGGGCGCCTTCACGCGGCGCGCGGGCGTCACCGTCCTCGGCGTCACCGGCGATCTCTCGCTGCTGTCGCCCAAGGCCCAGAAGGTCACCACCTACGAGGTCGGCCTGCGCGGCGGTGCCGGGGCCTTCGACGGCAGCCTCAGCGCCTATCTGAGCACCTCCGACGAGGGCCTGACCTTCAACCCCGCCACCAACGCCATCACCCAGTCGAAGGAGCACATCAAGGGCATCGAGGCGACGGCGCGCTACGACATCCGCCGTGACCTGTCGGTCGGCCTCGTCGCCGCCTGGATCGACGGCGAATACGACAGCAACGGCGATGGCAGCATCGACCGGCCGCTGCCCAACAGCCGCATCGCCAGCCCCTTCAAGGCCACCGCCCATGCCGACTGGCAGGTCGCGGGCTGGCGCCTGCATGGCGAGGCCGTCTACGTGATGGGCCGCGACAGCCATCCCGACCAGCTCGAACTCGACGACACCGTGACCTTCAACGCCGCCGCCGCCACCGGGTTTGCCGGCGGCACCGCCAGCATCGGCATCGAGAACCTGTTCGATGCCGACAACATCAACGCCGCCGCCAGCGCCACCCGCAACATACCGGTCGCCGCCCTGGGCCGGGCGGTGGTGCTGCGCTACACCCGGACCTGGTAGCGGGCGGCCATGTTCGCCTACTCGACCGACCGGGCGCCGGTCTATGTGATGCGCTTCGCCGGCCACTTCGATGCCGCCGACGAGGGTGCCTATCTCGCCGCCCTGCGCGATCTGGTGGAGCGGCCGGCGGGCTTCGTGCTGCTGCTGGTCATGGAGAACGAGAACCGCATGTCGCCGGCGGGCTACCGCGAGATGGCGCTGTGGTTCAAGGCCGAACGCCAGCGCCTGGCGGCGCGCTGCCGGGGGCTGGTGCGGGTGCGCCCGGGCCATGCCGGCGACCCGGCGGACGACGCCAATTTCCGCAAGGCCATGCCCTTCCCCACCGCGCGCGCCGAGGATGAGGCGGCGGGCTGGCGCCTGGCCGAGACCCTAGCGGCGGCGCGATGACGCCCTCCGGCGGCGGCCGGGCGCGGCTGATGGCGGCGCTGGCCGGGCTCTATCTCAACCAGGCGATCCCGACCTACCTGTTCGCCGCCGCCTTGCCCGCGATCCTGCGCGATGCCGGGGTGTCGCGCACGGCGATCGGGATGATCGGCATCCTGATCGTGCCGACCATGCTGAAATTCCTCTGGGCGCCGCTGATCGACCGCACGCCGCTGCGCCTGTTCGGGCTGGACAGGCTGGGGCACCGGCGGTCCTGGATCCTGCCCACCCAGCTCGGCGTCGTGCTGTCCCTCGTCGTCTTCGCCTTTCTGCCGCCGACCGACATGCGCGCCGTGCTGGCGGTCGGCTTCGTGTTCGTGATCCTGAGCTCGACCCAGGACCTCGCCGCCGACGGCTACGCGACCGAGCGGCTGGCCCGCGGCGAACGCGCGCTCGGCAATGCCATCCAGGGCGGCAGCATCGCCTTCGGCGTGGTCATCGGCTCCAGCCTGGCGCTGCTGCTCTACAGCCGGTTCGGCTGGACCGTGGCGGTCCTGGTGCTGGCCGGGCTGTCGGCGCTGACCCTGCTGTCGCTGCTGCTGATGGACGAGCCGGCGGCCGCACCCGCCGCAGCCGCAGCGCCCCGGCCGCGCCTGCGCGATGCCATCCGCGACCCGGTGACCGCCCCGGTGCTGGTCTTCGCCCTGATCTACAGGATGTCCGAAGGGCTGGTGAAGGGCATGGAGAAGCCTTTCCTGATCGACCAGGGGCTGGGGCTGGAGCTGGTCGGCTATCTGTCGGGCGCCAGTGCTGCCACGGCCGGGCTGTTCGGCGCGGCGCTGGCGGCCTGGACCATCCGCGCGGCCGGGCTGTGGGCCACCATTCTCGGCCTCGGCCTCCTGCGCAGCGCGGTGTTCCTGGGCTTTGCCGCCTATGCGGTGGTGGAGCCCGGGCAGCCCTGGATGCTGCTGGTGCTGTCGGGCCTCGACACCGTGTCGCGCTACATGGAGGTGGTGGCCCTCTACAGCCTGTTCATGGGTGCGGCCGCCCGCCACCGGGCCGCGACGGACTTCTCGCTCCTGGCCTGTGCCCAGGTGCTGGTCTATTCGGCCGGCGGCATGGCCAGCGGCGTGATCGCCGATGTGCTGGGCTATCCCAGCCTGTTCGCCACCGCCACGGTGCTGTCGGTCGCCAGCCTGTGGGCGGCGCTGGCGCGGGTGCGCCCCGGCCATCCGGCCATGGCCGGGGCCGCCCGGTCCTAGCCGCCGGTCAGCCGGGCGGGGGAACACTTCCCTCCGGGCCGACCATCGCCTCTGGCCGGACCCAGCGGTCGAAATCCTCGGCCGTCACATGGCCGGAGGCGAGCGCAGCCTCGCGCAGCGTGGTGCCGTCGCGATGCGCGGCCTTGGCGATCGCCGCCGCCTTTTCATAGCCGATATGGGGGGTGAGCGCGGTGACCAGCATCAGCGATCGCTCCAGCAGCTCGGCGATGCGCGCGCGCTCCGGCGCGATGCCGCGGGCGCAATGTGCCTCGAAGCTGCGGGCGCCATCGGCCAGCAGCCGCACGCTCTGAAGGAAGTTGTGGATCAGCACCGGCTTGTAGACGTTCAGCTCGAAATTGCCGGAGGCGCCGGCGATGTTCACCGCAACGTCGTTGCCGAACACCTGCGCGCAGGCCATGGTCAGCGCCTCGCACTGGGTCGGGTTCACCTTGCCCGGCATGATCGAGCTGCCGGGCTCATTCTCCGGGATGGTGATCTCGCCCAGCCCCGAGCGCGGGCCGGAGGCAAGCCAGCGCACATCGTTGGCGATCTTGGTCAGGCCGGCCGCCACCGTCTTCAGCGCGCCATGCGCATGCACCATGCCGTCATGCGCGGCCAGCGCCTCGAACTTGTTGGGGGCGCTGACGAATGCCTGCCCGGTCGCGGCGGCCAGCGCCTCGGCCACCAGCGCGCCGAAGCGCGGATGGGCGTTCAGCCCGGTGCCGACCGCGGTGCCGCCCAGCGCCAGTTCGCGCAGGTGCGGCAGCGCCGCGCGCAGATGCGCCATGCCATGGTCGAGCTGGGCGACCCAGCCGGAAATCTCCTGGCCGAGCGTCAGCGGCGTGGCGTCCTGCAGATGGGTGCGGCCGATCTT
>CAZEQG010000076.1:0-9582 GCA_964514295.1 uncultured Alphaproteobacteria bacterium | reverse complement strand
TCGGCGCGGCCTGGCTGTGGCCGGGGTGAGCGTGCCCACGCTGTGCCGCGACTGCGGGGCGTCGCCGCCTGCCGGCGCGCGCTGCGCTGCCTGCGGCTCGCCCAGGCTGCTGCGCCATGCCGAGCTTGACCGGCTGGCGATCGCGCATCTCGACTGCGATGCCTTCTATGCCACGGTGGAAAAGCGCGACAACCCGGCGCTGGCCGACCGTCCGGTGATCGTCGGCGGCGGCCGGCGGGGTGTCGTCTCGGCCTGCTGCTACATCGCCCGGGTGCATGGCGTGCGCTCGGCCATGCCGATGTTCAAGGCGCTCAAGCTGTGCCCCCAGGCGGTGGTGATCCGCCCGCGCATGGCCACCTATGCCGCGGTCGGTGCCGCGGTGCGCCGCCTGATGCGCGAGGTGACACCGCTGGTCGAGCCGCTGTCGATCGACGAGGCCTTCCTCGATCTCACCGGCACCGAAAGGCTGCACCAGGGCAGCCCGGCCCGCACCCTGGCAGCACTCGCCCGGCGCATCGAGGCCGAGATCGGCATCACCGTGTCGATCGGCCTCAGCCACAACAAGTTCCTGGCCAAGCTGGCCTCGGAGCTGGACAAGCCGCGCGGGTTTGCCGTGATCGGCCGGGCGGAGACACTCGATTTCCTGGGGCCGCGGCCGATCTCCACGATCTTCGGGGTGGGCAGGGCAACCGCCCTGCGGCTGGCGGCCGATGGCCTCCACACCATCGCCGACATCCGCGCCCGCGACGAGGAGGCGCTGCTGCGCCGCCACGGCAGCATCGGGCGCCGGCTGTGGCACCTTGCCCATGGCCGCGACGACCGCCCGGTCGACCCCGATCAGGATGCCAAGAGCGTGTCGGCCGAAACCACCTTCAACGACGATCTGGCCGATCTCGGCGAATTGTCGCGGCTGCTGTGGATCCAGACGGAGGAGGTGGCGGCACGGCTGCGCCGCAAGGGGCTGTCGGCCCGCGGCGTGACGCTGAAGCTGAAGACGGCGGATTTCCGCATCATCACCCGCAACCGCCAGCTCGACAGCCCGACCCAGCTCGCCGACCGGCTCTACCGCGCCGCCCTGCCGCTCCTGGAGAAGGAATGCGATGGCCGCAGCTTCCGCCTGATCGGGCTCGGCACCCATGACCTCGGCACCGCGGCAGAGGCCGACCCGCCAGACCTGGTGAATGCGTCCGTCAGCCGCAGCCGGCGGATCGAGGACGCGATCGCCAGCCTGCGCGACAGGCTGGGCCCGGCCGCCATCACCCGCGGCCGCAGCCTGCCGCGCAACCGCTGACCGCCGCTGTCAGCAGCCCTGGCGGGGCAGTGCCTGCACCTCGATCAGGCGGGCGCGCACGGCGAAATCGCGATAGTCGATCAGCGCCTGGGCGACCACGCCATTGTCGAGCAGCACCATCGACATCTCATAGTCCGGCTCGCTCTGGCTGCTGTCCTCGGTGAAATAGGCCAGCCGCACCGGCCAGCCCGGACGCGCCAGCAGCCCCTTGGCACCGGCGGCGGGCGGCTGCTTCTGCCCGATGACGGCCGACACCTCGATCGCGCCCTCGACCTCGCTGCCCTCGAAGACCCGGCGCGAGATGAAGCGGGTGCCGCGCTCGGCCTCGGCGATCAGCAGCAGGGTGTGGCCGACCGGGAAGCTGGCTCCCCGCGGCAGCGCCCGCTCCGCCACCTCCGGCTTGGTGAAGCGCGCCCGGCCGCCCTGCGGCCCCAGCTCTGCCCGCCCCTCCACCTCCTCGCGCGGCTCCCCGCTGCGGTCCTTGGTCACGATGAAGCGGTAGCCGGTGCCGTCCTTCGCCTCCGTCGACAGGAAGCTGATGGCCATGTCGCTGTCCTCGTCCCCCTCGCCGGTCGACAGGCGCAGGCGGAAACGCTGCTCGAAGGTCCAGGAATCGCAGGCATCGGCCCACACCACCAGCATCTGCCCCTCGGCGCTGACGATGCCCGAACCGGCACGCGCCAGCGACATGCCGTAGAGCGCCCGATGCGGGACGAGATCGGCCGCCGCGGCTGGCAGGCCGGCGCACAGGAGGAACAGCAGGAACAGGCGCATCATCACGGGGCGGCACTCCAGGGCGTTCAACCTCTGCCATCGCCTTCTAGATGGACCGGCCGGGGGCCGCCGCCAAGCGTGGATTTCGCGCCGCTGCCCGCCGGTTCTGCCGGCCGGCAACTATTGCCGCCGTGAAGCGCCGAAGAACACTCGCAATTTCAATGCATTGCGGTGGCACGCCGCATGCATCGGCAGGACTGCCACCGCTTGGGGTCCGACCAACTTGTTCAACAGCGCCGACCTTGCCGCCCTCGCCAGCGTAATGGCCGCCCCGGTTGAGCCGGGCCGCTCGATCGCCGAAGGGATTTCGCCCGCCGAGGCCGAGCGGCTGCGCGCCGCCGTCGCCGAGGCGCAGGCCCTGATCCAGGCCCAGGCGCAGCGCATCCGCTACCTCGAGACGCTGTCCCACACCGACGAGCTGACCGGGCTGATGAACCGCCGCGGCTTCATCCTGCAGCTCGAGCAGGCGCTGGCAGCGGCCACCCGCCATGGCGAGGGCGGCGTGCTGCTGATGGTCGATCTCGACCGCTTCAAGCCGATCAACGACACCTACGGCCACGCCGCCGGCGACGAGGTGCTGAGCCATGTCGGCGCCATGCTGCTGGGCCGGGTGCGGCGCAGCGACACGGTGGCCCGCCTTGGCGGCGACGAGTTCGCCATCCTGCTGCCCGGCGCCGACATCGACATCGCCTGTGCCCGGGCCGAGGCGATCGACCGCGGGCTGAACGGGCTGATCGTGGACTGGAACGGCATCAAGCTCGCCGTCGGCGCCTCCGTCGGCACCGTCGTCTATGGCGGGGAGGACACGGTCGAGACGGTCCTGGAACGCGCCGACCAGCGCATGTACGCGGTCAAGCGCGCCCGCCGCCAGCCGCGCGGGGATGCCGACTGACCGAGGCTCAGCCGAGATCAAGCGTGGCCAGATACTCCCCGAGCTGGTCGCGGAACTGCGGGCCGAGGCGCAGGATGGTCGCCCCCTCCGGCACGCCGCGCAGCTCGGCATGGCCGGGGCCATAGGAGGTGACGATCGCCGCCGGCAGGTCGCGCGTCGGCCCCATCACCGCGAGTGCCCGCAACAGGTCGACACCGCTCATGTCCTCGAGCACCGCCGAGGTCAGCACCAGATCGGGCCGGGCGCGCACGCACAAGGTCAGCGCTTCCAGCGGGCTGTGGGCGTGGATCACGCGGTAGCCGCAGGCGCGCAGCTCATCGGCCGCCATCTTGGCGACGGTGCGCGAGGCGGTCACCAGCATCACCTCCACCTTGGTCTGCGGCACATTGGCCGGAAGCTGGCCCCGCGGCATCGGCAGGTCGCGCAGGATCGCCTGCATCTGCTCGTGACTGCACTGGTTGGGCCGCGACAGCTCCATCTCCACGGCGTCGAGGTGGCGGCGCAGGTCCTGGCGCGCCTGGTCCTGCGCCAGGTCGGCCGTGGCCAGGTAATCTTCCAGGCGATGGCCGATCATCGAGATCATCAGGTAGCCGAAGCTCGCCCCCATGCCTTTCAGCGAATGGGCCTCGCGGCGCAGCGCCAGCAGCGCCTCGCCCGGCGCCAGGCGCCCCCGCTCCACCAGCTCCAGCCGCTCCATCATGTCGCCGACGCGATCGCGCGCATCATCGATGAATTCGGCCCTAAGTTTCTGAAAGATGTCGTCATCCATGGCGGCACGCTAGCATGAGTTTTTTCGTCACGCTTCCCTGAGATTGGCGCGCAGCATACACTGCACGCGGAGGTACGGCGTGACGCGACGAATCATCCCGGACGTGGTGAAGGACCAGGACATCCTGACGCTGCCGCCAACCGCCACGGTGCGCGAGGCGGCGATCGCCATGGCCAAACGGCATGTCGGCGCGGTGCTGATCGTCGAGCGCGGAAAGCTTGCCGGCATCTTCACCGAGCGTGACGTGCTGAACCGGGTGCTGGCGGTTGCCGTCGATCCGGATCAGACCCCGGTCTCGGCGGTGATGACGCCGCGGCCCGCCACCATCAGCCCCTCGGCCACCGCGCTCGACGCACTGCGGCTGATGCAGGAGGGGCGGTACCGCCACCTGCCGGTGGTCGATGGCCAGCGCATCCTCGGGGTGGTGTCGCTGCGCGATTTCTTCGGCGCCGAGTTCCAGTCCATCGAGGCCGAGATGGACATGCGCGCCGCCATCATGGAAGGCCCCGGCTACGGCCGCAGCGACTGATCCGACGGAGTAAGGCTGTTGCATCGCGAATCCCTTGCCGCCCAGGCGCTCGGCCGGGTGGACGAAGTCACCCGCTCGCTGACCCCGCCGGTCCATTTCACCTCGACCTTCGAGCGTGACCCCGACAACCAGTACCGCAGCGGCTTCATCTACGCGCGCAATCACAATCCCGTGTGGGCGCAGGCCGAAGCGCTGCTGGCGGAGCTTGAGGGGGCGGCCGGCGCGCTGTTCTTCGCCTCCGGCATGGCGGCGGCGACCGCCCCCTTCCTGGCGCTGAAGCCCGGCGACCATGTCGTGCTGCCCGAGGTGATGTACTGGGGCTTGCGCAAATGGGTGCTGGAATGGGCGGTGCCCTGGGGGCTGGAGGCGAGCTTCGTGCCGACCGGGGACCTGGCAGCGCTGGCGGCGGCGGTGCGCCCCGGACGCACCGCCCTGGTGTGGATCGAGACCCCGGCCAACCCCACCTGGATCGTCACCGACATCGCCGGCGCTGCCACCATCGCCCATGGTGCGGGGGCTGTGCTGGCGGTGGATTCGACCGTCGCCACCCCGGTGCTGACGCGGCCGATTGCGCTGGGCGCCGACCTGGTGATGCATTCCGCCACCAAATACCTGAACGGCCACAGCGATGTGATCGCCGGCGCGCTGGCCACGGCGCGCGACGATGCGATGTGGCAGCGCATCCAGTTCGTGCGAACCAATTTCGGGCCGGCGCTGGGGCCGATGGAGGCGTGGCTGACCCTGCGCGGCATGCGCACGCTGTTCCTGCGCGTGCGCCAGGCCAGCGCCAACGCGCTTGCCCTCGCCCGCCACTTCGAGGGGCATCCGGCGATCGCCGAGGTGATGTATCCCGGCCTGCAGCGCGATCCCGGCCACGCCGTCGCCGCCCGCCAGATGGAGGGCGGCTTCGGCGGCATGCTGTCGCTTAGGGTGGCTGGCGGGGCCGCGGCGGCGATCGCCGCCGCCGCCCGGGTGCGGCTGTGGAAGCGCGCCACCTCGCTGGGCGGTGTGGAGAGCCTGATCGAGCATCGCGCCTCGATCGAGGGGCCGGCGAGCCCGGTGCCGGCCGACCTGCTGCGCCTGTCCGCCGGCATCGAACATGTGGACGACCTGATCGCCGATCTTGAGCAGGCGCTTGCCTGACCGGCCGCGCGGTCAGCTCTCGCCGCCGCCGCGCGCCGGGACCTGCTCGAAGGCCTCGCCCGCCATCACCAGGCAGCTCTGGCCGTCGGGGAAGGTGATGACGACGGTCCAGTTCCCGCGCGGCCCGGCCAGCATCTGCATCATCAGGCCGTCCAGCGTCAGGCCGCGCGCCACCGTCACCTCGCCATAGGCACGCTCCAGTTTACGCAGGATGTCGGCGCGCGGGCCACAAGTCTCCTGCGCCTCCACCGGTGTACCGGTGAGTAACAGTGCGATGGTCAGTGCTATTCTTGCAAGCATGGCGACCTCCTTTTCCGGTCACCTTCAAGCCGCCGTCACGCATTGTCGCGTCTGGCCGCTTAACACGCGGTAAACGCCGCAGATCAATATTGAATCAGATATGGACCGCCTCCGGCCGGTTGCAAGCCGTCACGGCCACCGGCTATGGTGCCTGCCGGCAAGACAGCGGAGCATCCCCCTACGATGATCGACCTCTACACCTGGGCCACGCCCAACGGACGCAAGGTTTCCGTGATGCTGGAGGAGGTCGGCCTGCCCTATGCCGTGCACCGGATCGACATCGGCAAGGGCGACCAGTTCACGCCGGAATTCGTGGCGATCAACCCCAACTCGAAGATCCCCGCGATCGTCGACCAGGAGGGGCCGGACGGCAAGCCGATCGCGGTGTTCGAATCCGGCGCGATCCTGATATACTTGGCCGAGAAGACCGGAAAGCTGCTGCCGGCCGACATGCGCGGCCGCACCATCACCATCGAATGGCTGATGTTCCAGATGGGCGGGGTCGGCCCGATGTTCGGGCAGGCCAACCACTTCCGCAAGTTCGCGCCAGAGCAGGTGCCCTACGCCATCGAGCGCTACACGAAGGAGGCGCACCGCCTCTACCAGGTGATGGACCGCCGGCTGGGCGAGAGCGAGTATCTGGCCGGCCCCGACTATTCGATCGCCGACATCGCCACCTATCCCTGGACCGCACGCTGGGAATGGCATGGCATCGACCTGCCGGCGCTGAAGAACCTGAAGCGCTGGTTCGATGCCATCGCCGCCCGCCCGGCCGTGCAGAAGGGCATGGCGGTGCCCTGACACGCCCTCCCCGGCTGGCGGGCGGCGCCGGCCGGGCGGCCATGCTATGCTGGGCGCCACCGCTGCGAGTTGGAGCGCGCCATGGCCGACCTGTTCGACAATCCGATGGGGCTGGCGGGGTTCGAGTTCGTCGAGTTCGCCTCGCCCGTGCCCGATGTGCTGGAGCCGCTGTTCAAGACCATGGGCTTCTCCCGGGTCGCCGAGCACCGCTCCAAGAACGTGGCGCTGTACCGCCAGGGCGGCATCAACTTCATCGTCAACAACGAGCCGCGCAGCGCCGCCGCCTATTTCGCCGCCGAGCATGGACCATGTGCCTGCGGCATGGCCTTCAGGGTGAAGGATTCCCATTTCGCCTATGGCCGGGCGCTCGAACTCGGCGCCCAGCCGATGGAGATGCCGACCGGGCCGATGGAACTGCGCCTGCCGGCGATCAGGGGCATCGGCGGGGCGCCGCTCTATCTCATCGACCGCTTCCGCGACGGCGAGTCGATCTACGACATCGATTTCCGCTTCCTGGATGGCGTGGACCGCAATCCCGCCGGCCACGGGCTGAAGCTGATCGACCATCTGACGCACAATGTCTATCGCGGCCGGATGGCCTATTGGGCGCGTTTCTACGAGCGCCTGTTCAACTTCCGCGAGCTGCGCTACTTCGACATCAAGGGCGAGTATACGGGCCTGACCTCGCGCGCCATGACCGCGCCCGACGGCATGATCCGCATCCCGCTCAACGAGGAAGCCTCGAATTCCACCGGCCAGATCGAGGAATTCCTGATGCAGTTCAACGGCGAGGGCATCCAGCACGTGGCCCTGCTGACCGACGACCTGCCGGCCACCTGCGACCGGCTGCGGGCCGCCGGCCTCGCCTTCATGCCGCCGCCGCCCGACACCTATTACGAGATGCTGGCCGAACGCCTGCCGGGCCATGGCGAAGACGTGGCCGCCCTCAAGGCCCGGGGCATCCTGCTCGATGGCAGCAGCGGCGGCGGCCAGCCCCGGCTGCTGCTGCAGATCTTCTCGCAGACGGTGCTGGGCCCCGTGTTCTTCGAGTTCATCCAGCGCAAGGGCGATGACGGCTTCGGGGAAGGCAACTTCAAGGCGCTGTTCGAATCGATCGAGCGCGACCAGCTTCGCCGCGGCGTGCTGACCGTCGCCTGACCGGCCGGCTGGCCCCTAGAGGCTCGCCGACGCGCTGACGATGGCGGCGGTGCGGCGCAGATGGTCCTCCAGCACGGCGGCGGCGGCCGTGGCGTCGCGGGCCATCACGGCCTCGAACAGGGCCTTGTGCTCGCCCGGAACGTCGCGCGCCTCGGTCGCCAGCGGCACGGACAGGCGGCGGTAGCGCTCGCTCTGCTCGTAGAGCATGGCGCGCAGGCGCAGCAGCCAGTCATTGCCGCAGGCCCCGACCAGCGCGGCATGGAAATCGGCATGCGCGCGCGACCAGCTTTCCGACAGGTGCAGGCCGCGCCCCTCCTCGGCCACGCTTAGCCGCGACAGCCGGTGGAAGGCGGCAACGATCGCACTCTCCCAGCCCAGATCGCCCCGCTCGATCGAGGCGCGCAGGCAGATCGTCTCGATGGCGATGCGCGCCTCGGTGATATCCAGCAGCTCCTTCTGCGACACCGGCGACACGGTGAAGCCGCGCTGCGGCTCAGAGACCACCAGCGCTTCCGACTGCAGCATCGACAGAGCCTCGCGCACCGCCCCCAGGCTGACGTCCAGCTCCTGCGCCAGGCCGGCGATGTTCAGCTTGGTGCCCGGCATCAGCCGGCAGCCCAGGATGGCAAGCCGGAGATGGGCATAGGCGCGGTGCGACTTGGTGATCGCCGAGGCCGTGCCGGCATCCTGGACAAGGGTTGAGATGGTTGCGTCGATTTTCATGACGAAAATATATTGTCATAAGGAAAATCCACATGCTAGGGATAAAACGAAGCAAGCCCCTCGTCGAAGGGGCCGCTGGGAGGAAGACATGGCTGATCCGCGCCGCCCGGGCGTCACCGCGATCCATTCGCTCGACCGCTTCGTCTTCTCGGTGCCCGACCTTGCCGTCGCCAGGGCCTTCTATACCGATTTCGGCCTGGACGTGCGGGAGGTGGGCGGCCGGCTCGACCTCTACACCTTCGGCCATCCCCACCGCTGGGGCTCCATCTTCCAGGGCGGCGGGGCAAAGAAGCTGGAATATCTCAGCCTAGGCGTCTACGACGCGGACTACGAGGCGCTGCGCCGCCATGTCGAGGCGGCGGGCGCCGCCATCGTGGATCCGCATCCGCTCGCCGACACGCAAGGCTTCTGGCTGACAGACCCGGACGGGGTGCATGTTCAGGTGGTGGTGGCGGAGAAATCCTCGCCCAATGAACGCTTCCCCTCCTATGGTCCGAAGCTGGTCCAGACGGCACGCGGCATCGTGGTCGGGCCGAGCCGCTCGGGCGCCGAGCCGGTGCGCCCGGCCCGCCTGACCCATGCCCTGCTGTTCACCTGCGATGTCGGGCGCACCGCCGATTTCTACAGCAAGGTCCTGGGCCTGCGCCTGTCGGACCATTCCGGCGAGGGGATCGCCTTCATGCACGGCGCCCATGGCAGCGACCACCACATGCTGGCTTTCGTGAAGTCGCACGGTCCCGGGCTGCACCACACGAGCTGGGTGGTTCGCGGCATCGACGAGGTCGGGCTGGGCATGGAGCAGATGTGCGCCAAGGGCCACCGCGAAGGCTGGGGCGTCGGGCGCCACGTCATCGGCTCCAACTACTTCTACTATGTCCGCGATCCCTGGGGCAGCTTCGCCGAATACTCCTATGACATCGACTTCATCGGCCATGACACGGACTGGCCGTCGGCCGACCACCCGCCGGAGGATTCCTTCTATCTCTGGGGTCCCGCCGTTCCCGAATATTTCGCCGTCAACCATGAGGGCCGCTGAGCCGCCCCGACAAACATCAAGGAAGCTTCGTCCATGCGCCTGGTGAACTATCTGAAGGATGGCCGCGCGGCGCTGGGCGGGCGCCGCGGCGACGAGCTGGTCGACCTTTCCGCCGTCGCCCCCAGCATCGACGCCCTGCTCGCCGGCGGCCCGGCGGCGCTGGCCC
>CAZEQG010000075.1:0-9582 GCA_964514295.1 uncultured Alphaproteobacteria bacterium | reverse complement strand
CCGCGCTCGACATGCAGGTCGGGCACGCCCCCAAGCAGCGGCCGCAGCCCCTCCCAGGTGTCCACCGTTCGCCGGGCGGCCGAGACCAGCACCTCGTCCGGCGGCGGGCCAAGGGCTGCCAGCCAGGCGCCGAGCCCGGCGATGGCGCGCCGCCCGCGCGGGGCGAGCGGCCGGTCGAAATCCGCGAGCCCGGCCTGCCCCCAGTCGGACTTGGCATGTCGCAGCAGGCAGATCCGGCGCATGGGAGCCTCCGATTGACGCCGGGGGGCCGGCGCGGCCATTGTCCTTCACCTGCAACCACTGCTGCCACATCCCGATGGCCTGCCGCCACGCCTTCCGCCGCCCGATGCCACTGGACGCCGCCGCATGGTCGATGCCCCGCTGAACGGCGGCCCGGCGCCGGCCCGTCGCGGCCATGGCCGGCTCTCGCTGCGCTTCGCCGAGGCCGACGACGCCGATGCCATCGCCGATCTGTGCCGCGAGCTGCTGGGCTTCTACGGCATTGCCCCGCCGAGCAGCCGGGCGGGCATGATACATGCGCTCCAGCGCCATGCCTTCGGCACGCCGCCGCCGATCGAGATCCTGCTCGCCGCCCTCGACGAGGAGGTGGCGGGCATGCTCGCCTTCCACCAGACCTTCGCCATCGCCTCCTGCCAGCGCGCCCTGTTCATCCAGGACCTCTATGTGCTGGAGCGGGCGCGCGGCCATGGCCTGGGGCGCGCGCTGATGCAGGGGCTGGCGGCCGAGGCGCAGGCGCGCAGCTGCACCCAGATCGACTGGACGGCCGATGCCTGGAACCATGGCGCGCGCGGCTTCTACGACGCCTTTGCCCATATCCTGCAATCGGACAAGGTGTTCTACCGGCTGGCCGGCCCCGGCATCCGGGCCCTGCTGCGGTGAGCGCCGATTTCACCGTCACCGGCCGGCGCGTGATCTTCCAGGGCTTCACCCGGCTGGTCGAATACCGCCTGCGCCACCTTCTGCCCGATGGCGGCATGGGGCCGGAGATCGAGCGCGAAATATTCGAGCGGCCGGATGCGGTGGCGGTGCTGCCCTTCGATCCGGTGCGCGGCGAGGTGGTGCTGGTCGAGCAGTTCCGGGCCGCCACCGCGATCAGCCGCGGCCTGCCCTGGTCGGTCGAGCCGCCCGCCGGCATCCTGGCGCCGGGCGAGGATGCCGAGGCCTGCGCCCGCCGTGAGGTGCTGGAGGAGGCGGGGCTGACGGTGGGCCGCCTGGTGCCGGCCTTCGAGTTCTTTCCCAGCCCCGGCGCGTCCGCGGAATTCGTGCGGCTGTTCTGCGGCCTGGTCGATGCGGGTCAGGCCCGGGCCGGCGGCGAGGCGAGCGAACATGAATGGACCCGCCCGGTCGTGCTGAAGCTGGCGGAGATCATGGATTTCCTCGGCTCCGCGCGCTGCAACAACGCGGTCACCCAGATTTCGCTGATGTGGCTGCTGCTGAACCGCGACCGGCTGACGGCGGCGGCCTGAGGTCGCCGGAACTACGGCCCTGCGTCCGGCGGTTCGCGCCATTCCTCCAGCAGCGCCTGCCCTTCCAGCCAGATCCGCTTGACCGCAGGGGCGGCGATCGCCCCGAGCGCGCAGAAGGAGGCGGCTACCATGCCGGTCGCCGCCAGCGCGGTGGCCGCCGGTGTCGCAGCCAAGCCCCCGAAGGCCACGATCGCCTGGCTCGACCCGCCGCTCACCGCAAGATAGCCGAGCACCGAGCCGCCAACGGCCAGGCAGGCGAAGCCCTGCAGCTCCATGTCATTCAGCTCGGGACCGGTCAGCATCGCCGCCGGGCCGGTGCGGCGCACCACGGAGGAGCCGCCGGCCGCCTGTACCGGGCCAGCCGCGGCCAGCACCAGCAGCGTCAGCGTCAGGGCCAGCGGCAGCGTTCTCATTCGAAGGTCTCCAGCCCGTCAACCGCCTGCCGGTCATAGCCGAGCGAGGCGCGCAGGAGCTGGCGGGTATAGGGATGGGAGGGCTCGGCCGCGCGCAGCCGCTCGACCGTCAGCTCCTCCACCACGCGGCCCTGGTTCATCACGATCAGCCGCCCGCACATATGCGCGACCACGGCGAGGTTGTGGGTGACCAGCACGAAGGTGAGGCCCAGCCGCCGGCGCAGCCGCTGCAGCAGGTTCAGGATTTCGGCCTGGACCGACACGTCGAGGGCGGATGTCGGCTCGTCCAGCAGCAGCACCTTGGGCTCGAGGATCAGCGCCCGGGCGATCGCCACCCGCTGGCGCTGCCCGCCGGAGAGCTGGTGGGGGTAGCGGAAGCGGAACTCCGGCCCCAGCCCGACCTCGTCGAGCAGCTTCAGGATGCGCCGCTCTGAATCCCCGATGCCGTGGATGTCGCAGGGCTCGCTCAGCACGCGGTCGACGGTGTGGCGGGGATGCAGGGAGCCATAGGGGTCCTGAAAGACCATCTGGACGGTCTTGTAGAAGCTGGCCGGGCGTTCGCGCTCCTGGGCCACGCCGGCGATGGTGATGCGCCCGTTCCAGTCCGGATTGAGGCCGGAGAGCGCGCGCAGCACGGTCGACTTGCCGGAGCCCGATTCCCCGACGATGCCGAACGCTTCCCCGGACGGCACCGAAAAGCTGACGCCGCGGACGGCGTGGACATCGCCGAAGCGGACGTCGAGATCGCGCACCTCGATCATGGGCCGAGCCTCGCATCGACCGAGGGGGCATCGATCCAGGCCGGGTCGCGGCGCATCGTGACCAGATCGCCGGCCGCCTCGTCCACCCGCGGCAGCGCCGCCAGCAGGCCCTGCGTATAGGGGTGGCGGGCCTGGCGCAGCTCGGACGCCTTCAGGGTCTCGACGATGCGCCCGGCATACATGATCACCACCCGGTCGCAGAAGCTGGCGACAAGGTTCAGGTCGTGGCTGATGAACATCAGCCCCATGCCGCGCTGCGAGACCAGATCGTCGATGATCGCCAGCACCTGGTTCTGCACCGTCACGTCGAGGGCCGATGTCGGCTCGTCGCAGATCAGCAGGTCGGGATCTGGGATCAGCATCATCGCGATCATGATGCGCTGGCCCATGCCGCCGGAGACCTCGTGCGGATAGGCATCATAGACCCGCTCGGGATCGCGGATGCGCACCGCCGCCAGCATGTCGAGGGCACGGCGCCGGGCGCTGCCGGCATCGGCCCCGGAGTGCACGCGGTAGGCCTCGGCGATCTGCCGGCCGACCTTCATCACCGGATTGAGGGAGAATTTCGGGTCCTGCATCACCATGGAGATGCGCCGGCCGCGGATGTCGCGCATGGTGCGGGCGCTGGCGCGCAGCAGGTCGATGCCGTCGAACTCCATCCGCGCGGCCGTCACCTCGCCCGGGGGGGCGATCAGGCGCAGCACCGAGCGCCCGGTCATGGTCTTGCCCGAGCCAGATTCGCCGACGATGCCGAGCTTCTCCCGCCCGACCGAGAAGCTGATGCCGCGCACCGCCTCCACCACCCTCACCCGGGTGGGAAAGCGCACCCACAGATCCTCGACGCTCAGCAGGCTGGTCATGCGTGCAGGGACCTATGCATGCTTGGGATCGAACACGTCGCGCAGCCCGTCGCCCAGCAGGTTGAAGCCCAGGCTGACGATGAAGATGGCAAGCCCCGGAATGGTGGCGACCCACCACTGGTCGAGCAGGAACTTGCGCCCGGCCGAGATCATCGCCCCCCATTCGGCCATCGGCGGCTGGGCGCCGAGGCCGAGGAAGCCGAGCCCGGCGGCGGTGAGGATGATGCCGGCCATGTCGAGGGTGACCCGGATGATCACCGAGGACAGGCACAACGGCACGATGTGGCCCACCACCATGCGGGCGTTGGAGGCGCCCTGCAGGCGGATGGCCGCGATGAAGTCGCTGTTGCGGATGGTCAGCGTCTCCGCCCGGGCGATGCGGGCATAGGGCGGCCAGGAGGTGATCGCGATCGCCAGCACCGCATTCTCGATGCCCGGCCCCAGCACCGCCACGAAGGCGAGCGCCAGGATCAGCCGGGGAAAGGCCAGGAACACGTCGGTCAGCCGCATCAGCACGACATCGACCCAGCCGCCCAGGAAGCCGGCCACGGTGCCGACCAGCAGCCCGACCGGCGCCGCCGTGATCGCCACCAGGATGACGATCAGCAGCGTGACCCTGGCGCCATAGATCAGCCGGCTCAGCACGTCGCGCCCGAACTCGTCGGTGCCGAGCAGATGCCCCGGTGCGCCGGGCGGCTGCAGGCGGTTGGCGAGGTTCTGGGCGATCGGGTCATGGGGCGCCAGCAGCGGGGCGAGCAGCGCCACCACCACCAGCGTGCCGACGATGATGAGACCCAGCACGGCGAGCGGGTTGCGGGCGAAGGACAGCCAGGCGAGATAGCCCTGCACGCAGCGCGCCTGCAGGCGGGAGCCCGGTGTCGGCGTGGTCAGCCACTGGCGCCAGCCCGGCTTCGAGGGGGCGGTTGCCATGCTCATCGCGCGCGCGGGTCCACGAGACGGTAGAGGATGTCGCTCAACAGGTTCAGCCCGATGAAGATGATGCCGACGACGATGGTGCCGCCGAGCACGGCATTCATGTCGGCCGACAGCAGCGAGTTGGTGATGTACATGCCAAGGCCCGGCCAGGCGAACACGGTCTCGGTCAGCACCGAGCCTTCGAGCAGCCCGGCATAGGACAGCGCAATCACGGTGATCAGCGGCACCATCACGTTGCCCAGCGCATGCAGCCAGATCACCCGCCACTCCGCGACACCCTTCACCCGGGCGGTGGTGATGTATTCCTGCTTGAGCTGCTCAAGCATGAAGCTGCGCGTCATCCGGCTGATATAGGCCAGCGAGTAGTAGCCGAGGACGGAAGCCGGCAGGATCACATGGCTGAAGGCATCGGCGGCGGCATCCCACTCGCCGGCCAGCATGGCATCCAGCAGGATCACGCCGGTCACCGGCTCCACCATGCCTTCCCAGATCACGTCGATGCGCCCCGGCCCGGCCACCCAGCCGAGATTGCCGTAGAACAGCAGCAGCCCCATCAGCCCCAGCCAGAACACCGGCATCGAATAGCCGAACAGGCCAAGCAGGCGCACCGCCTGGTCGATCAGCCGGCCCTGATGCACCGCCGCCATGACCCCCGCCGGCACGCCCAGCAGCACGCCGATGATGGTGGCGATGGTGGCCAGCTCCAGGGTTGCCGGAAAGACGCGGGCGATATCGTCGATCACCTTCTGCCCGGTCAGCAGCGAGGTGCCGAAATCGCCGATCAGGACGTTGCGGACATAGATGACGAACTGTTCATGCAGCGGCCGGTCAAGGCCGAGGGCGATCCGGGTGGCCTCGATGGTCTCCTGGCTCGCGCGCTCGCCCAGCACGGCGATCAGCGGATCGACCGGCACCACCCGGCCGATGAAGAAGGTGACCAGCAGCAGGCCGAGAAAGGTTACCGCGACGGTGCCGAGCAGCGCCGCGGCCTTCCACAGGAAACGGAGGGCGGGGTCGGAGGCGGCCTTCCGCCCCGCCCCCGCCACGGTTGACAGATCGGACACGAAGCGCCCGGGCTACTTCGTCACCGTCCAGTAGGAGGTGCTGGAGACCGCACCGCCGGTGTTGAAGCCCTTCACGTTGGCGCGCATCGCGGTCTGGATGTTCACCTGGTACATGATCACGAAGGGCGAGGTCTTCTGATGCGTGCGCTGGATGTCGCGGTACATCGCCGCCCGCTTCTCGCCGTCCTTCTCGACCAGCGCCGCCTCGGTGTCCTTCGACATCTGCGGGATGTCCCAGGCATTGCGCCAGGCAAGCTTGCCGGTCGCCTTGCGCTCGTCGGAATTGTCCGGGTTATGGGCGAAAGTGTCGGCGTTGGTGTGCGGGTCGGGATAGTCCGGGCCCCACTGGCCGATATAGATGTCGTGGGCCCGGGCGCGGTACTTGGTCAGGGTCTGGGCGCCGGTGCCGGGGATGATCTCAAGCTGGATGCCGGCCTGGGCCAGGTTGGCCTGGATCGCCTGGGCGATATCGGCGGTCGGCGAATCGTTGCGCGCGTCCATGGTGGTCTTCAGGCCACCGGCGAAACCCGCCTCGGCCAGCAGCGCCTTGGCCTTGGCCGGGTCGAACTTGTAGGGCAGCTCCTTCAGCTCGCCCAGATAGGTGCGCGGCAGGAACGCCTGGTGCGGCACCACCTGGCCCTTGAGGATGTTCTTGGCGATCGACTCGTAGTCGACCGCCCATTTGAACGCCTCGACCACCTTGGGGTTGGCGAGTTCGGGCTTCTTCTGGTTCAGCGAGAAGTACCAGATGCGGCCCTTCAGGTCCTCCTCCACCTTCAGCGCCTTGTTGCCGCGCACCGCCGCGATGTCGTCGGGCGACAGCTTGCGCGCCACGTCGATGTCGGCCTTCTCCAGCAGCAGGCGCTGGGCCGAGGCATCCTTGATGTGGCGGGTGATCACGCGCTTCATCGCCGCGCTGGCGCCCTGGCGCGACTTGTCCACCCGCTCCAGGATGATGATGTCCGAGGGGCGGTACTGGCGCAGCACATAGGGGCCGGTGCCGGCGGTGTTGGTCTTCAGCCACTCGTAGCCGAAGTCGTCGCCCTTGGCATTGGCCATGGCGGTCTTGCTGTCGACGATCGAGGCGATGGTCGCGGTCAGGCAGTTCAGCAGGAAGGTCGGCGCATAGGCCTTGTTGGTGACGATCGTCACCTCCATCGGCCCGGTTGCCTTGATGGCGTCCTTGATGGTGTCCTTGGTGAAGCCGAACTGGTTCAGGATGAAGGCGGGGGTCTTGTTCAGCAGCACCGCCCGGTGCAGCGAGAACACCACATCGGCAGCGCTCACCGTGCCGCCCGTGCTGAAGGGCACGCCGGGGCGGATCTTGAACACGTAGGTCTGCCCGTCGGGCCGCACGGTCCAGCTCTCCGCCAGCGAGGGGATCAGCCCGCCGGAGCGCCGCGGATCGACATCGACCAGTGTGTTGTAGGTGTTGTTGGCCACCTCGCCGCCGCTGAACTCGAAGATCTCAGCCGGATCAAGGGACGTGATGTCGTCGATCGTGTCGGCGATCACCAGCGTGTCCTTGGGCGTGACGGCATCGGCCGGCATCGCCGCGACCAACGCCATTGTGCTGGCTGCCGCCGCCAGGGCGTAACGGATGGACATGAAAGGCTCCCGTTCATCTTGGTAGGTCGCGGGCGTCCGAGGCCGCGCCGCAGATGCCGATGATCCGCCCGGCGGAGAAGAAATGTCAAGGATGGGGCAGGTTGATAATGCGGCGCCCGGAGGCTACGGTCGCCGGCAGCTTCCGCCCGTCTCCAAGGATTGTCTCCATGGCCGCTCCTGCGATCCGGCAAGGCTTCATCGGCACCATCGGCAACACGCCCCTGATCCGCCTGGAGGGGCCGTCGCGCCTGACCGGCTGCGACATCCTGGGCAAGGCCGAGTTTCTCAACCCCGGCGGCTCCGTGAAGGACCGCGCGGCGCTGGCCATCATCGAGGATGCGGAGGCGCGCGGCGTGCTGAAGCCCGGCGGCACCATCGTCGAGGGCACGGCCGGCAACACAGGTATCGGCATCGCCCTGGTCGCCAATGCCCGCGGCTACCGCACCGTGATCGTGATGCCGGAGACGCAGAGCCAGGAGAAGAAGGACATGCTGCGCCTGTGCGGGGCCGAGCTGCGCCTGGTGCCGGCCGCCCCCTACAAGGATCCCGGCAACTACATCCGCGTCTCCGAGCGGCTGGCGGCGGAGCTTGGCGCGGTCTGGGCGAACCAGTTCGACAACACCGCCAACCGCATGGGCCACTACCGCACGACCGGACCGGAAATCTGGGAGCAGACCGGCGGGCGGATCGATGCCTTCACCTGCGCCGTCGGCTCCGGCGGCACGCTGGCCGGCACCGGCATGTACCTGAAGGAGCGCAACCCCGACATCCGCATCGTGCTCGCCGATCCGATGGGGGCGGCGCTTTATGCCTGGGTGAAGACCGGCGAGCTGAAGTCGGAGGGCGGCTCCATCACCGAGGGGATCGGCCAGGGCCGCATCACCCGCAACATCGAGGGCGCGCCGATCGACGATGCGGTGCGGGTGACCGACGAGGAGGCCCTGCCTGTGATCTTCGACCTGCTCTCGAAGGAGGGGCTGTGCCTGGGCGGCTCCAGCGGCATCAACGTGATGGGCGCAATCAAGGTGGCGCAGGCCCTGGGGCCGGGGCACACCGTGGTGACCGTGCTGTGCGACAGCGGCACGCGCTACCAGAGCAAGCTGTTCAACCCCGAGTTCCTGCGCTCGAAGAACCTGCCTGTGCCGGAGTGGCTGGCATGAGCGCGCTGGTCACCACCGGCTGGCTTGCCGAACGCCTGGGCGATCCCGCGATCCGCGTCCTCGACGCCACCTATTTCCTGCCCAACGTCCCGCGCAACGCCGCGGCCGAGTTCGCGGAGCGCCACATCCCCGGGGCGGTGTTCTTCGACATCGACCAGGTGAAGGACACGGCCGACCCCCTGCCCCACATGCTGCCCACCGCCGCCGCCTTCGCCGCCTTCGTGGGCGCGCTCGGCATCGGCAACGACCATCACGTGGTGTGCTATGACAGCCACGGCCTGATGAGCGCGGCCAGGCCCTGGTGGATGTTCCGGGTATTCGGCCACGAGGCGGTGTCGGTGCTGGATGGCGGCCTGCCGAAATGGCTGGCCGAGGGCCGGCCGGTTGAGGCGGGTGCAGCCGCCCCGGCGCCGGCGCGCTTCATCGCCACCTACCGGGCCGATCTGGTCAAGGGCGCGGGCGACCTGCGCGCGAACCTCGAGGCGCCGGCCTTCCAGGTGATCGATGCCAGGGCTGGCGACCGTTTCCGCGGCGAGGTGCCGGACATCCGCGTCCACCGCAGCGGCCACATTCCCGGCAGCGCCAACCTGCCTTTTGGCGACCTGATCGACCCGGCCGACAAGACCCTGCTGCCGGCCGCCCGGATCGCGGCGAAATTCGCGGCCGCGGGCGTGTCGCTGGAGCGGCCGCTCGCCGCCACCTGCGGGTCCGGTGTTACCGCCTGCGTGCTGGCGCTCGGCGCCCATGTCGCGGGCAAGCCCGATGTCGCGGTCTATGACGGGTCCTGGAGCGAATGGGGCGGGCGCGACGACCTGCCGATCGCGACCGGCCCATGAGCCTTGCCATCCGCGAGATGCGCGAGGGCGACGAGGCGGCCCTGGTCGCCCTGTGGGCCGCTGCCGGCAACCTTGCGCCCTGGAACCCGCCCGAGGCCGACATCGCCCGCGCCAGGGCAGCACACGACTGCGCGATCCTGGTCGGCGAGCGCAAGGGCCGGATCATCGCCTCGGTGATGGTCGGCTTCGACGGTCACCGCGCCTGGCCATACTACGTCGCGGTCGATCCGCCGGCGCAAGGCAGCGGCGCCGGCCGCGCCATCATGGCCGCGGCGGAGGCCTGGGCGCAGGCCCGCGGCGCGCCGAAAATGATGCTGATGGTGCGCCCGGGCAATGACAGGGCGCGCGGCTTCTACGCCGCGCTCGGCTATGCCGAGGAGCGCCGGGTGCTGATGTCGAAATGGCTGGACGGGCGCCCCGGCAATCCCTCGGCGGCCATCCCGCAGGTCGAGACGGT
>CAZEQG010000074.1:8273-9640 GCA_964514295.1 uncultured Alphaproteobacteria bacterium | reverse complement strand
GGCGGGCGACCTGATCTCGGGCGAGCTGTCGGTGACGGCGGCGGCCGGCACCGTGGCCCTGCCGGCCTTCTACCCCGAGCCGCTGGCGGTCGAGGCTGTTGCCGCCAAGCTGGTGGCACGGCCTGACGGGGTGACCGCCGAGCAGCTGCGCCTCACCCTGCCCGGCACCACGGTGAGCGCGACCGGCTCGCTCAGCCTCGGCGCCGCCCCGCGCTGGTCGGCGGTGCTGGGCCTCGACACGGTGGCGACCGACCGGCTGATGGCCCTGTGGCCGGTCAATGTCGGGGCCAAGGCGCGGGTGTGGATCGCCGAGAACATCGAGCAGGGGCGGGTCGGCGACCTGCAGCTTGCGGCCTCCGGCGGTTTTGGGCCGGGCGGGCTGGTCGAGCCCGACATCGACGATCTGGTCGGCGGGTTTGCCCTGCACGACATCACCGTGCACTACCTGCGCCCCCTGCCGCCGGTGCTCGGCGTCACCGGCTCGGCCGATTTCGACCTGACGGATTTCCGCCTGACGGCCAGCGGCGGCCGGCTGCGCGGCATCCGGGTGGCCGGCGGCGAGGCGCTGTTCAGCAAGCTCGACACCAATGACGAGCAGGCGGCGATCACCGTGAACGCCAAAGGCAGCCTGGCCGACATCATGTGGGTGCTGGACCACCGGCCGCTCGGCTACGCCAAGCGCTTCGACATCGATCCGGCGCGCCTGGGCGGCCAGGCCGAGGTGAAGCTGGACCTGGCCTTTCCGCTGATCCGCACCCTGAAGACGGAGGAGGTGGACATCCGCGCCGCCGCGAAGGCCGAGGGCGTCGCCTGGCCCGGGGTGGCGATGGGCCGCGACCTGACCGCGGGCGCGCTTGCCCTCGACCTTACAGTGAAGGCCATGCGGGTGACCGGGCAGGGCCGCTTCGACGGGATCCCGGTGACGCTGGACTGGCGCGAGCAGTTCGATGCCCCGCCAGGGGCCGCCACCATCCTTCGCCGGGTCGCCGTGAAGGGCCGGGTGGCGGATGACGAGCGCCTGCGGCTGGGCATCGATCTTGCCCCCTTCATCACCGGGCCGGCCGATGTCTCGCTGGAGATGGCCTTTCCCCGCCGGGGCGACTTCACCATCGCCGTCGATGCCGACCTTGCGCCCGCCAGCCTGGCCCTGGCCGAGCTGGGCTGGGCGAAGCCGCCGGGGGTGGACGGGCGGGCGCGCGCCATGCTTACCGCCGGCGGCGACCGCCTGAAGGCGATGCCGCGGCTGTCGGTGACGGCGCCGGCGCTGGCCTTTGCCGGCGGCATGGAGTTCGGGCCGGACAGCAAATGGTCGGCCCTGCGGATCGACAGCCTGGAGGCGGGCGCCACCCGCCTGACGGGAAGGCTGG
>CAZEQG010000074.1:0-8244 GCA_964514295.1 uncultured Alphaproteobacteria bacterium | reverse complement strand
GAGGCCGAGGGGCCGAGCTTCGATGCCCAGGCGCTCTATGACGCCGAGGAGGAAAATCCGCCGCCCAGCACCAGCCTGATCATCGATGCCCGTTTCGCCAGCCTGCGCCTGCAGCCGGACCGGGCGCTCAGCGATGTCCGGCTGCGCGCGGACCGCCAGGGGCAGCATTGGCGGCTGGCCGAGCTGACCGCCCGGGTGGGCGCCGACGCCGCAGTCAGCGCCACCCTGTCCGGCCGGCCGGACGGGCTGGCCGATCTGGTGGTGCGTTCGGCCGATGCCGGCGCACTGTTCCGCGAGCTTGGCTGGACCGAGGCGATGGTCGGCGGCGCGCTGGAGGTGGAGGCGGTCGCGCGGCCGCTGGAGCCCGGCCGGCCCTTCACTGGCAAGGCGCGGATCACCAACCTGACCATGGTGCGCGCGCCGCTGATGACGCGCATCCTCACCCTCGCCTCGCTGACGGGCATCGTCGCGGCGCTGAACGGCGACGGCATCCGCTTCAACCTGCTGGAGGCCGATGTCGGCCGCGACCGCACGCATTGGCGGGTCGATGGCAGGGCCGCCGGCGCCAGCCTGGGCATCCTGGCCAAGGGCGCGCTGCGGCGGGAGGATGACACCGTCGATGTCTCGGGCATGGTGGTGCCGGCCTATGGGCTGAACGAGATGATCGGCGCCATCCCGCTGCTCGGCCCTCTGATCACCGGCGGCCAGGGCCAGGGGCTGATCGCGGCCGAGTTCACCGTGAAGGGGCCGGTCGATACCGCCGAGGTCTCGGTCAATCCGCTGTCGGTGCTGGCGCCCGGCATCCTGCGCACGATCTTCCGCGGCCTGTTCGAGGGCGGTGTCGAGGCGCCAGGCCCGGTCGAGCCGCGCTATCGCGAACAGCGGTAGCGCGCTTGCTCCGGCGAGGGCGCGCCAGTATTGTGCGGCGCCGCGAAACCGGGCAGGACGATGCGCAACTTCCTCGATTTTGAGAAACCGATCGCCGAGATCGAGGACAAGATCGAAGAGCTGCGGCATCTGCCCACCAGCCCCGATCTGAACATCGCCGATGAGGTGGGCCGCCTGCAGCAGAAGGTCGACCGCATGCTGCGGCAGACCTACCAGAAGCTGACCGCCTGGCAGAAGGTGCAGGTCGCCCGCCATCCCGAGCGCCCCCGCTTTCGCGAGGTGTGCAGCCAGCTGATCGAGGACTTCGTGCCGCTCGCCGGCGACCGCAACTTCGCCGAGGACCCGGCCATTCCCGGCGGCATCGGGCGGTTCCGCGGCTATTCCGTGGTGGTCATGGGCACCGAGAAGGGCTCGACCACGGAGGAGCGGCTGAAGCACAATTTCGGCATGGCCCGCCCGGAAGGCTACCGCAAGGCGCGCCGCCTGATGGAACTGGCCGACCGCTTCCGCCTGCCAGTGCTGACCTTCGTGGATACCGCCGGCGCCTATCCCGGCGTCGGCGCCGAGGAGCGCGGCCAGGCCGAGGCGATCGCCCGCTCGATCGAGGCCTGCCTGTCCCTGCGCGTGCCCATGGTGGCGGCGATCGTCGGCGAGGGCGGTTCCGGCGGGGCGATCGCGATCGCCGCCGCCAACCACGTGATCATGTTCGAGCATTCGGTCTATTCGGTGATCTCGCCCGAGGGCTGCGCCTCCATCCTGTGGCGCAGCGCCGACCAGGCACAGGAGGCGGCCGAGGCCCTGAAGCTGACCGCCCAGGACCTGCAGCGGCTGGGCGTGATCGACGAGATCGTGCCGGAGCCGGTGGGCGGCGCCCATCGCGACCGGCCGGCCGCCATCGCCGCGCTCGGCGACGCCTGCGAGGCCGCCCTCAACCGCCTGGTCGGGCAGGACCCCTCGGCGCTGCGCGCCCGCCGGCGCGAGAAGTACCTGCTGATGGGCCAGGAAGGGCTGGGCTGAGCGCCTCTTGGGGCTGACGGCCGCGGCCCGGGCTACTCGCCGCGCAGATAGTCCGGATGGCGCTGGCGGATCTGGTCGATGATCGAGAGTGTTCCCGACAGGTGCCGGCGCAGCGCCTCGGCCGCCGCCTCCGGCTCGCCGCGCCTCACCGCCTCCAGCACCGCGGAATGGTCGGCGATCACCTGCTCGATCTTGCCCTGCAGCGGCAGGTTCAGCAGCCGCAGCCGGTCGATATGGCCGCTCTGCCGGCGCACGATGTGCCACAGGTCCGGCACCCCGGCAGCGTCGTAGAATATCTTGTGGAAACCGCGGTCGGCGGCCGAGAACGCGTCGTAGTCCGCCTCGGCCTGCGCCCGGCGCTGCGCCTCGATGGCGCGCGCCGCAGCCTCCAGATGGGGGCCGGCGGGCTGCTGGGCCACCCGGCGCACCGCTTCCAGCTCGATCGCCATGCGCAGGAAATGCGCCTGGCGCGCCGCCCCCAGGTCGATCCGCGCCACCACCGTGGCATGCTGGGGATAGACCTCCACCAGCCCTTCCTGCTCCAGCTTCATCAGCGCATCGCGCAGCGGCGTCTGGCTGACGCCGAATTCGGCCTGGAGGGCCGCGCGCGACAGCACGGTGTTGGGCGCCAGCTCCAGGCCCAGGATGCGGGCGCGCAGGGCCTCGGTGATCTGCGGCGCGGCCTGGCGGGAGCGGTCAAGCATCCATGGCGTGCGTCTGAGCTGGGCTTCCATCCCTGATCCCTTAGTCCCCTGCCGTTCCTAAGCTGGCGGAGGGCCGGGTGCCGGACAAGGCCGCCACCACGATGAAGCGACAATATCAAGGTTGAAACACTAATGCATTAGTGCTTTAGTACAGCCAGAGCGTCGGGCACAAGGCGCCACAGCAGGGGGAAACGTCGCGTGGGCATCAGGCAATGAGCCGGCGCCAGCCAGCCGATCTTCGCAGCGCCCGCTGGTTCGGGCCGGACGATCTGCGCTCCTTCGGCCACCGCTCGCGGGCCATGCAGATGGGCTATGCGGCCGAGGAATGGACCGGCCGGCCGGTGATCGCCATCATCAACACCTGGTCCGATATCAACCCCTGCCACAGCCATTTCAAGCAGCGGGTCGAGGATGTGAAGCGCGGCGTGCTGCAGGCCGGCGGCTTTCCGATCGAGCTGCCGGCGATCTCGCTGGCCGAAGCCTTCGTGAAGCCGACCACCATGCTCTACCGCAACCTGCTGGCGATCGAGGCGGAGGAGCTGATCCGCAGCCATCCGGTCGACGGCGCGGTGCTGCTGGGCGGCTGCGACAAGACCACGCCCGCCCTGCTGATGGGCGCGATCAGCGCCGGCGTGCCGGCCGTCTTCGTGCCGGCCGGGCCGATGCTGCGCGGCAACTGGAAGGGCAAGGTGCTGGGTTCCGGCTCGGATGCCTGGAAGTACTGGGACGAGCGCCGGGCCGGCAACATCGGTGCGGCCGAATGGGCGGGGGTGGAGGCCGGCATCGCCCGCAGCCACGGCACCTGCATGACCATGGGCACCGCCTCGACCATGACCGCGATCGCGGAAGCGATCGGCATGACCCTGCCCGGCGCCTCCTCGATCCCGGCCGCCGATGCCGGGCACATCCGCATGAGCTCGGCCGCCGGCCGGCGCATCGTGGAGATGGTGTGGGAGGATCTGACCCCCGCCCGCATTCTGACCCGCCGGTCCTTCGAGAACGGCATCGCCGTCGCCATGGCCATGGGCTGCTCGACCAACGCCATCATCCATGTCATCGCCATGGCCAGGCGCGCCGGCTGCGACATCGGGCTTGAGGATTTCGACCGGCTGAGCCGGGTGGTGCCGGTGATCGCCAATGTGCGGCCCAGCGGCGACACCTTCCTGATGGAGGATTTCTACTATGCCGGCGGGCTGCCGGCGCTGATGGGCCGGATCGCCGGGCATCTGCACCTGGCCGAGCGGACCGTCGCCGGCATCAGCCTGGGCGAGGCGATCGCCGGGGCCGAGGTGACGAACGACGCGGTGATCCGCAGCCTCGATGACCCGCTCTACGCCGAGGGCGCGCTCGCCGTGCTGCGCGGCAACCTCGCCCCCGATGGCTGCGTCATCAAGCCAAGCGCCTGCGCCCCGCACCTGCTGCGCCACAGCGGCCCGGCCATGGTGTTCGACAATTATCCGGCGATGAAGAAGGCGGTCGACGACCCCGATCTCGACGTCACCCCGGACCATGTGATGATCCTGCGCAACGCCGGGCCGCAGGGCGGGCCGGGCATGCCGGAATGGGGGATGATACCGATCCCGGTTAAGCTGGTGCGCCAGGGGGTGCGCGACATGCTGCGCCTGTCGGACGCGCGGATGAGCGGCACCAGCTATGGCGCCTGCGTGCTGCACATCGCGCCGGAATCCTATATCGGCGGGCCGCTCGCCCTGGTCCGCGACGGCGACCGCATCAGCGTCGACGTGGCCGAGAGGCGGATCACGCTTGACGTGCCGGACGACGAGCTGGCCCGCCGGCGCGCCGCGCTGGCGCCGCCGCCCCCGCGTTTCGAGCGCGGCTATGGCTGGATGTTCACCCGGCACATCCGCCAGGCCGACCAGGGCTGCGACTTCGATTTCCTGGAGACCGGGTTCGGCGCACCGATCGGCGAGCCGGACATCTTCTAGGCCGGCACGCCGGCCTTTCGTGGAACGGCGACAACACCAAGGGAGGTAACGTGTGATGCCTGCGAGACTGATGCTTACGGCGGTCGCGGCGGCGGCCCTGATCTCTGGCCTGGCCGGTGGCGCGCAAGCCGCCGCCACCCTGCGCCTGGGCACCGTGCTGGCGCCGAGCGACCCGCTGATGATCGCCGCGGAAGGCATGAAGAAGGCGGTGGAGGAGCGCACCAAGGGCGCGGTCAGGGTGCAGCTCTTCCCCTCCTCCCAGCTTGGTGACACCCAGGCGATGATGGATCAGGCGGCGGCCGGGGCCAATGTCGGCACCGTCGTCGAAGCGTCGCGGGTCGCCGTCCATGTGCCCGAATTCAACGTCCTGGTGGCGCCCTACGTGTTCACCGACGTGGCGCAGATCGCGAAATTCGCCGAGACGCCGACCTTCGCCGGCTGGAACGAGAAGCTGCGGCAGAAGTCGGGCCTGACGCTCCTGTCCTTCAACTGGTACCAGGGCGCCCGCCACATGCTGACGAAGAAGCCGGTGGCAACCCCGGCCGACCTGCGCGGCGTGCGCATACGCACCATCGGCGAGCCGCTGTGGATCAAGACCATCGGCCTGATGGGGGCAACCGCCACGCCGCTGGCCTGGGCGGAGGTCTACCCCTCGATCCAGACCGGCGCCATCGATGGCGCGGAGGCGCAGCCCTCGGCCATCTGGGGGGCGCGGCTGTACGAGGTGGTCAGCCACGTCACGCTGACCGAGCACATCTTCCTGATGAGCGGGCTGCTGGTCAGCGACAAGTGGATGAAGTCCCTGCCGGAGGCCGACCGCAAGGTGGTGCAGGAAGAGGCGGTGCGCTGGGGTGCCGCCGCGCTGAAGGCCAATGTCGACGGCGCCGACAAGATCTTCGCCGACATCCGCGCCAAGGGCGTGACCGTCAGCAGCGTCGACAAGACCCCCTTCCAGCAGGCGGTGAAGCCGCTTTACGAAGAGATGGGCCTGACCAAGCTGATCGCCGAGGTGCAGGCTGCGGTGAGGAACTGACGACCGCCGCCCCGGCCGGCCATGACGCCGGCCGGGGACAGCTTCGAAGGGGGGGGGCAGCGATGATCGCCGAGGGGCTTCGGATACTGCGGCGGGCCGAAATGGCGCTGGCGATCGCGCTGCTGGCGGTGCTGTCGGGGGTGGTGTTCCTCGGCACCGTCGGGCGCTACGCCGGCATTCCGGTGATCTGGGCCGACGAGGTGGCGCAGGCGGTGTTCGTGTGGCTCGCCCTGCTGGCCGGCGACCTGACCCTGCAGCGGGCCGGGCATTTCCGCATCGATGCGCTGTCCCAGTTCCTGCCGCAGCCGCTGCGCCGGGCGCTCGACCTGGCGATCAACCTGATGGTGGCGGCGCTGCTGCTGCTGATCGTGGTCTATGGCTGGGTCTTTGTGGAGATCAGCCATCTGCGCCCGCTGCCCATGCTGCAGGTGCCCTCCTCGCTGGCCACCGCCGCCCTGCCGGTCGGTTGCGCCCTGATGCTGGTGACCCTGGCCGAGCAGAGCTGGCGACTGGCCACCGGGCGCCGGCTGGAAGTCATCGATCCGCCGCGGGACGTCACCTGATGCTCGCCACCGTCGCCCTGCTGTTCGCCATCTTTCTGGCGATCAGCGTGCCGGTCGCCTTTGCGCTGGCACTGGCCACCCTGCCCGCCTTCCTGCTCGGCGACTACATGCCGATGACGGTGGCGATCCAGCGCATGTATGGCGCCACCCAGTCCTATCCGCTGCTGGCGGTGCCTTTCTTCATCCTGGCCGGCAACCTGATGAACACCGCCGGCATCACCGTGCGGCTGCTGCAGTTCGCCCGGCTGCTGACCGGCTGGATGGCCGGCGGCCTGGCCCAGGTGGCCAATGTGCTGAGCGCGCTGATGGGCGGCATTTCCGGCTCGGCCGTGGCCGATGCCGCGATGGAGGCGCGCCTGCTCGGCCCGGCGATGGAAAAGAGCGGCTATCACAAGGGCTTCGCTGCCTGCGTCATCGCCTTCAGCTCGGTGATCACGGCCACCATCCCGCCGTCCATCGGGCTGATCCTGTTCGGCTTCGTGTGCGAGGTGTCGATCGGCCGGCTGCTGCTGGGCGGCGTGATCCCCGGCCTGCTGATGACGGCGACCTTGATGGCGACCACCGCGATCGTGGCCAACCGCATGGGCTACAGGCCGGAGCTGGCCGAGCGGCCATCCTTCGCCGAAGTCGCGGCGAGCTTCCGCGACTGCTTCTGGGCGCTGGTGTTCCCGGTGTTCCTGCTGGTCGGCTTCCGCTACGGCATCTTCACCGCGACGGAGGCGGGCGCGGTGGTGGTGGCCTATGCCATCGTCATCGGCGTGTTCGTCTACCGCGAGCTGACCTGGACCCATTTCGTCGATTCGATGCGCCATTCGGTGATCGACATCGGCATGGTCATGCTGATCATCGTGATGGCGGCGACCCTGGGCTATGCGGTCACGCTGGAGCAGGCGCCGGCCGCGATCACCGAGTTCCTGGCCGAATTCGCCGGCCACCGCTACCTCACCCTGTTCATGGTGCTGGCCCTGCTGTTCGTCGCCGGCATGGTGATGGAGGCCACGGTCAACGTGCTGCTGATCACGCCGCTGGTGCTGCCCGCGCTGGTGGCGCAGGGCTTCGATGCGGTCCATGTCGGGGTGGTGATGATCATCCTGATCACCTTCGGCGGCAACACCCCGCCGGTCGGCGTGATCATGTACACGGTGTGCGGCATAATGCGCTGCAGCTTCGCCGAATTCGTGAAGTGGTCCTGGCCCTTCATCCTGGCGATGCTGGCCCTGATCGCAACACTGGTGCTGGTGCCGGGCACGGTGCTGTGGCTGCCGAACCTCGCGATGTAGCGGCCGGCTGGGGCTTCGTGCCCTGCTCGGGGCAGCGGGCGGAGCTGGGCGAAGGCCCGGTATGGTCGGCCGAGGAGGGCGCGCTGTGGTGGGTCGACATCACCGGCCGGCGGCTGATCCGCACCGACGCCGCCAGCGGCAGCGACAGCGCCTGGACAGCGCCGGAGGAGGTGGGCTGCGTGGCGCTGGCCGCCGACGGCGGCATCCTCGCCGGGCTCGCCAGCGGCCTTTTCGCCTTCGACCGCGCGGCGGGGCGCTTCACGCTTGCCGCCGTGCCCGATCCGCGGCCGGAGGTCCGCTTCAACGACGCCGCCGTCGACCCGGCCGGCCGGCTGTGGGCCGGCACCATGCACCGCGACAACGCCGCCCCGATCGGCACCATCTTCCGGATCGAAGCCGATCTGGCGAGCACCCCGGTGTTCGAGGGGCTGTTCACGCCCAATGGCCTTGCCTTCGATGCCATGCGGCGGCGCCTCTACTTCTCCGATTCCCATCCCGAGCGGCGGACCATCTGGGTCTGCGACTACGACGCCGCATCCGGACAGGCCTGGAACCGCCGCATCTTCGCCCACACCGCGGGCCTGCCCGGGCGGCCCGACGGGGCGGCGGTCGATGCCGAGGGCACCTATTGGATCTGCGGCGTCGGCGGCGGCGAGATCATGGGCTACAGCCCCGACGGCAGGCTCGCCGCACGGGTGGCGGTGCCGGTGCCGGCGCCGACCAAGCTCGCCTTCGGCGGCGAGGGCCTCGCGACCGCCTTCCTCACCTCGAAGGGTGGCGAGGGGCTGGCCGGGCGCCTGCTGCGGGCGCCCG
>CAZEQG010000073.1:1680-9788 GCA_964514295.1 uncultured Alphaproteobacteria bacterium | reverse complement strand
CGCGGCTGGCGGCTGCTGTGGCGGGTGCGCGTGCCGGCGGCGCTGCCGGGGCTGGCCAGCGGCCTCAAGGTGGGTGCGGCGGTGGCGCCGATCGGCGCGGTCATCGGCGAATGGGTCGGCGCCTCGGCCGGCCTCGGCTTCCTGATGATGCAGGCCAACGCCCGCATGCAGATCGACCTGATGTTCGCCGCCCTGCTGGTGCTTGCGGCCATGGGGGTGGCGCTGTTCCGCGCGGTCGAGGCGGTGCTCGCCCGGCTGCTCCACTGGACCTGACGAAAGGACCGTTACCGCAATGCCCATGCTGATCATGGCCCTCCTGCTCCTGGCCCTTCCCGCCCGGGCGCAGGACCGGCTGACCGTGCTGCTCGACTGGTTCGTCAACCCCGATCACGGGCCGCTCTATGTCGCCCTGGAGCGCGGCGAGTTTGCCGCCGAAGGGCTCGCGGTCGAACTCATCGCCCCGGCCGACCCCAACGATCCGCCCAAGCTGGTGGCGGCGGGACGGGCCGATCTGGCGATCAGCTACCAGCCGCAGCTTCACCTGCAGGTCGCCGCCGGCCTGCCGCTGGCGCGCATCGGCACGCTGGTGGAAACGCCGCTGAACGCGCTGGTGGTGCTGGCCGGCGGGCCGGTCAGGTCGATCGCGGACCTGAAGGGCCGCAGCATCGGCTTTTCCGTCGGCGGCTTCGAGGATGCGCTGCTCGGCGCGATGCTGCGGCGGCATGGCCTGTCGCTGAAGGATGTGCGGCTGGTGAACGTGAACTTCTCGCTGTCGCCGTCGCTGGTCACCGGCCAGGTCGATGCGGTGATCGGCGCCTTCCGCAATTTCGAGCTGAACCAGCTGGACATCCTCGGCCGCCCCGGCCGTGCATTCTATCCCGAGGAGGAGGGGGTGCCGGCCTATGACGAGCTGATCCTGGTGGCTCACCGCGAGCGGCTGGCCGATCCGCGCCTCGCCCGCTTCCTGAACGCGGTGGAGCGCGGCACCATCTACCTCACCAACCACCCGGCCGAGTCCTGGGGCCTGTTCATCAAGGGCCGGCCGAAGCTGGACGACGAGCTGAACCGGCGGGCCTGGCGAGACACCATGGCGCGCTTTGCCAAGCGGCCGGGCGCCCTTGACCGGGCGCGCTACACCCGCTTTGCCGCCTTCCTGAAGGAGGCCGGCATGATCGGCGAGCCGCCGGAGCTGGCCCGCTACGCGGTCGAGCTGGCGCGCTGAGCGCTCAGCGGAAATAGACCAGCGTCACCAGGAAGAAGATCGGGATCAGGAACAGCGTCGACCAGCCCATATAGCCGAAGAAGCTGGGCATCCTGACCCCGTTCTCCTCCGCGATCGCCTTCACCATGAAGTTGGGCGCATTGCCGATGTAGGTGTTGGCGCCCATGAACACGGCACCGCAGGAAATCGCCAGCAAGGTGGTGTGCAGGCTGGTCATCAGCACCTGCGGGTCGCCGCCGGCGGTGTTGAAGAACACCAGATAGGTCGGCGCATTGTCGAGGAAGCTCGACAGGATGCCGGTCAGCCAGAAATACATCATGTTGACCGGCTGGCCGGCGCCGTCCGTGACCAGCGCCACCACCCCGCCCAGCGCGCCCTCGCGCCCGGCGCGCAGGATGGCGATCGCCGGCACGATGGTCAGGAAGATCCCGGCGAACAGCTTGGCCACCTCCAGGATCGGCCCCCAGGTGAAGCCGTTGTCCTCGCGGCTGGCCTTGGCCGTCCACAGCCACGACATCCAGGCACAGGCCAAAAGGATGAGATCGCGCACGATGCTCTGCGCCTCGACCCTGACATGGAAGATGGTGATCCCCAGATCCGGCCGCCACACCCCGCTCAGCAGCACCGCACCCAGGATGATGCCCAGCAGCACGAAGTTCACATGGCCTTCGATCTCGAAGGGCCGGCCGGTCGGCTGGGCCAGCGGCCGCCCCTCGCGCAGCCAGAAGTAGTTGTCGAGGATGAAGAAGATCACGAGCAGCGCGATCGTGCACAACAGCATCGGCCCGGCCATCGCCTTCACCGTCCACATGAAGTCGATGCCTTTCAGGAAGCCCAGGAACAGCGGCGGATCGCCAAGCGGCGTCAGCGAGCCGCCGATGTTCGAGACCAGGAAGATGAAGAACACCACCACATGCACCCTGCTGCGGCGGTGGGCGTTGGCGCGCAGGATCGGCCGGATCAGCAGCATCGAGGCGCCGGTCGTGCCCATGATGCTGGCCAGGCCGGTGCCGAGAGCGAGCATCGCGGTGTTCAGCCCCGGGGTGCCGGCGAGATCGCCCTTCAGGTGCACCCCTCCCGCCACCGTGAACAGCGCCAGCAGCAGGATGATGAAGGGGATGTATTCCAGCAGCGCGGTGTGCAGCACCTCGTAGAGGGTGACCGAAAAGCCGAAGCTGGCCAGGCACGGCAGCACGAAGGCAAGCGCCCAGAAGGCCGCCACCTTGCCGTAGTGGTGGTGCCAGAACTGCGGCACCGTCAGCGGCATCAGGGCGATCGACAGCAGGATGCCGGCGAAGGGCAGCACCCAGATCAGGCTGAGGCCGGCTGCCTGGATGTGCGGCGCGCCCTCGGCCGCCGCGGCGGGGAAGGAGGCGGCAAGGATGGCGCCCACGAGCAGCACGGAGATCGTGCCGGACCGGACGCGGCGGGGCGTGGATGGGAGCCTGCTGCGCATGGCCGCGAAGTATGCCGATACGCAAGGCAGGTTCAACAAGGAACCCCGGCCCCCTATAGTGACGGGCGGTCGGCCAAGCGGCGGGTGTCATGCCTTCAACCACGATGCTCGGCGCTGCGCCCCGCCCCTCCCGGCAGTCGGATCTGCTCGCCCATGAGCGGGCCGCCGGCAGCGTTCTCGCTGGTGGCATCTGCTATGGCCTCTGCGCGGAACAGCAGGGACACATCTTCACCAGGGTCCGAGTGGCCAATGTGACGCCGAACGCCAGCTTCCGGTCATCGTTCTGACACCGCCGCCGGACGACAGTGCATCTTGAATCCTGCCACCATGTGCCACTATGCCTTGGGCCGCAGTCCGCGAACGCGATCGAGATGCTTGGGGAGATGCTGGGATGGAGATGACGGGTGAGGTGCGCCTGCCGGCCACGCGCGAGGCGGTGTGGCAGGCGCTGAACGATCCGGAGGTGCTGAAGCAGGCGATCCCGGGCTGCGAGGCCATCGAGAAGACCAGCGACACCAGCTTCACGGCGAAGGTTCGCGCCAAGGTGGGTCCGGTGTCGGCCAGCTTCACCGGGGCGGTGACCTTGAGCGACCTCGACCCGCCCAACGGCTACCGCATCAGCGGCGAGGGCAAGGGCGGGGCCGCCGGCTTCGCCAAGGGCGGGGCCACGGTGGCCCTCAGCGACGATGGCGACGGCACGCTGCTGCGCTACACCGTTTCGGCCAATGTCGGCGGCAAATTGGCGCAGATCGGCGCCCGGCTGATCGACAGCACGGCCAAGAAGATGGCCGACGAGTTCTTCACCCGCTTTGCCGAGCAGGTCGCCGGCCCCGCCGCGGCCCCCGCCCCCGACCACGCCGAGCCGCCGGCCGGCGCCGCCGCCGACACCGCCGCGGGCGGCCATGGGGCCGGTCCCTACGATCAGGGCATCCATCCGATGCTCTGGGTCTCCGGGGTGGTGCTGGTGATCGGGGTGGTGCTGTTCGCACAATCGATCGGCCATTAGGGTCGTTCGGCGTGGCTTGCCGTTCGGCGCGGTTGACCGGCCTGCCGATCGGCGGACATTATTGACGCGGATCATATTCCGGGCCGCGCCCTTGCGGCCCGACCTAACGAAAGGGAGGAGAGCATGTCCCTCACCGTATCCATGACGGTGAACGGCAAGGCGGTGTCTGGCGCGGTCGAGCCCCGCACGCTGCTGGTGCAGTTCCTGCGCGAGCATCTCGGGCTCACGGGCACCCATGTCGGCTGCGACACCAGCCAGTGCGGCGCCTGCGTGGTGCATGTCAACGGCGCCTCGGTGAAGAGCTGCACCATGCTGGCCGCCCAGGCCGAAGGGGCCGCCGTGACCACCATCGAGGGGCTGGCGACCAATGGCGAGCTGCACCCCATGCAGGCCGCCTTCAAGGACAATCACGGGCTGCAATGCGGCTTCTGCACGCCAGGCATGGTGATGAGCGCGGTTGACCTGGTGAAGAACAACCCGGACCCCAGCGAGCACGAGATCCGCGAGTGGCTGGAGGGCAACATCTGCCGCTGCACCGGCTACCACAATATCGTGAAGTCGATCAAAGCCGGCGCCGCCGCCATGCGCGGCTGAAGAACCGTCGAAGGACTTCGCGGCACAAGATGAAGGGGAGGAATCCATGTCAGAGACTGGCATCGGTGCTGCCGTGCGGCGCGTCGAGGACTACCGCTTCCTGACCGGCAAGGGCAATTACACCGACGACATCAACCGTCACGGCCAGACCATCGGCTATATCCTGCGCTCGCCCCACCCGCATGCCCGCATCAAGGGCATCGACACGGCGGCGGCGCGGCGGGCGCCCGGCGTGGTGGCGGTGCTGACCGGCGCCGACATGGCCGCCGATGGCGTCGGTGGCCTGCCCTGCGGCTGGCAGATCCATTCGCGGGACGGCTCGCCGATGGTGGAGCCGCCGCACCCGCCCCTGGCGGTCGACACGGTGCGCCATGTCGGCGACCAGGTGGCGCTGGTGGTGGCCGAGAGCCTGGCCCAGGCCAAGGATGCGGCCGAGCTGATCCAGGTCGACTACGAGCCGCTGCCGGCGATCGCGGACACCGCCGGCGCCCTGGCGCCCGGCGCGCCGCAGGTGTGGGAGCAGGCCAAGGGCAATTTGTGCTACGACTGGGTGCTGGGCGACGAGGCCCAGGCCGATGCCGTGTTCAAGACCGCCCACCACGTCACCACCATCGACCTGGTGAACAACCGCCTGGTGCCGAACGCCATGGAGCCGCGGGCGGCGATCGGCGAGTACGACCGCGCCAGCGACAGCTACACCCTCTACACCACCACCCAGAACCCGCACGTCATCCGCCTGCTGATGGGCGCCTTCGTGCTGCACATCCCCGAGCACAAGCTGCGCGTGGTGGCGCCCGATGTCGGCGGCGGCTTCGGCTCGAAGATCTACCACTATGCCGAGGAGGCGATCGTCACCTGGGCCTCGCGCAAGGTGGGCCGGCCGATCAAGTGGACGGCCGAGCGCTCCGAGAGCTTCATGTCGGATGCCCAGGGGCGCGACCATGTCTCCCGCGCGCAGGTCGCGATGGACAAGGACGGCAAGTTCCTGGCGCTCAAGGTCCACACCATCGCCAATATGGGCGCCTATCTGTCGACCTTCGCGCCCTGCATCCCGACCTATCTCTACGCCACCCTGCTGGCCGGCGTGTACACGACGCCGATCGTCTTCTGCAACGTGAAGGCGGTGTTCACCCACACCGTGCCGGTCGATGCCTATCGCGGCGCCGGGCGGCCGGAGGCGACCTACCTGCTGGAGCGGCTGGCAGATGCGGCCGCCCGCGACATGAAGCTGGATCCGGCCGAGATCAGGAGACGCAACTTCATCCAGAAGCACCAGCTTCCCTATCAGACGCCGGTCGCCCTGAAATATGATTCGGGCGACTATCCGGGCACCTTCGAGAAGGCGCTGGCGCATGCCGACTATGCCGGCTTCCCGGCCCGCAAGGCCGAGGCGGCCAAGCGCGGCAAGCTGCGCGGCATCGGGCTGTCGACCTATATCGAGGCCTGCGGCATCGCACCGTCGGCCGTGGTCGGCTCGCTCGGCGCCCGGGCGGGGCTCTATGAATGCGCCGAGATCAGGGTGCATCCGACCGGCAGCGTGACGGTGTTCACCGGCACCCACTCGCACGGCCAGGGCCACGAGACCAGCTTCGCCCAGCTCGTTTCCGAGAAGCTCGGCATCCCGATCGGCAATGTCGAGATCAGCCACGGCGACACCAACAAGGTGCCTTTCGGCATGGGCACCTATGGCTCGCGTTCGGCCGCCGTGGGACTGGTGGCGATCGACAAGGCGCTGGGCAAGATCATCGCCAAGGCGCGCAAGATCGCCGCCCACCTGCTGGAGGCGAGCGAAAGCGACATCGAGTTCGTCGACGGCAACTTCCAGGTCGCCGGCACCGACCGCAAGAAGAGCTTCGGCGAGATCGCGCTGACCGCCTATGTCCCGCACAACTACCCGATCACGGAGCTGGAGCCGGGGCTGGACGAGATGGCCTTCTTCGATCCGCTGAACTTCAGCTTCCCTGCCGGCTGCCATATCTGCGAGCTGGAGATCGATCCCGAGACCGGCGTGACCACCATCGAGAACTTCACGGCGGTGGACGATTTCGGGCGCATCATCAACCCGATGATCGTCGAGGGCCAGGTCCATGGCGGCATCGCCCAGGGGATCGGCCAGGCGCTGCTGGAGAATGCGGTCTACGACGCCTCCGGCCAGCTCCTGACCGGCTCGCTGATGGACTACTGCATGCCGCGCGCCGATGACCTGCCGAACTTCAAGGTCGACCACCACAATGTGCCGGCGGCCGACAATCCGCTCGGCGTGAAGGGTTGCGGGGAGGTCGGCGCGATCGGCAGCCCGCCGGCGGTGATCAACGCGGTACTGAACGCGCTGGCGCCGCTCGGTGTCACGCATATCGACATGCCCGCTACCCCGGCGCGCATCTGGGCGGCCATCCAGGCCGCCAGGATGCCGCAGGCGGCGGACTGACGGAGGAGAAGAAGCGATGTATTCCTTCAACTATCACCGCCCCGCCTCCGTGCCCGAGGCGGCAAAGCTCGCCGCCGCCGAGGATGCCAAGCTGATGGCCGGCGGCATGACCCTGATTCCCACTCTCAAGCAGCGCCTGGCCAGCCCCTCGGACCTGGTTGATCTTGCCGGCATCGGCCATCTGAGCGGCATCAAGGTGAATGGCGACGATGTGGTGATCGGGGCGATGACCACCCATGCCGCCGTCGCCCGCTCGGCCGAGGTGAAGGCGAAGCTGCCGGCGCTGGCGGCGCTTGCGGAAGGCATCGGCGATCCGGCCGTGCGCAACCGCGGCACCATCGGCGGCTCGATCGCCAACAACGATCCGGCGGCCGACTATCCGGCGGCCTGTCTGGCCCTGGGGGCGACCATCGTCACCACCAAGCGCTCGATCCCGGCCGAACAGTTCTTCACCGGCATGTTCGAGACGGCGCTGGAGCTGGGCGAGATCATCACCGCCGTGCATTTCCCGGCCACGGCCAAGGCCGCCTATATGAAGTTCCCCAACCCCGCCTCGCGCTATGCCGTGGTCGGCGTGTTCGTGGCCAAGGGGGCCGGCGGCGTGCGGGTGGCGGTGACCGGGGCCGGACAGGGCGGGGTGTTCCGCGCCACCGCCCTGGAACAGGCTCTGGCGGCGAATTTCTCGCCCGCCGCCCTCGACGGGGTGAAGGTGCCGGCCGAGGGGCTGAATGCCGACATCCACGCCTCGGCGGAATACCGGGCGCACCTGATCGGCGTGATGGCCAAGCGCGCAGTGGCGGCTTGCGGCTGAACCGCCTATATGGAAGGTGAAGGAGGCGGCGCCCCCTCGCGGGCGCCGTTTCCATTGCCGGGGCCGCCGTGCTGCCGGCCGCCGGCCGGTGCCCCGGCAGCGCCCTAGCCTTTCCGCCACCCGGATGCCCGCCCTGCCATGATCCCCCTTCCCGCCTCCGTCGATGCCACCGTCGCGCTGCTGTCCGGCGGCCGCTACGTCGCCGAACGCAGCCTCGCCACCGCCCTTTACCTGGCGCTGGCACTAGGCCGCCCGCTGTTCCTGGAGGGCGAGGCGGGCGTGGGCAAGACCGAGATCGCCAAGGTTCTGGCCGCCACCCTGGGCCGCCGGCTGATCCGCCTGCAATGCTATGAGGGGCTCGACGTCGCGTCCGCCGTCTATGAGTGGAACTATCCGCGCCAGATGCTGGCGATCCGCCTGGCGGAGGCGGCCGGCGAGGCGAAGTCTGCCGCCGCCGGCATCTTCGCCCCGGAATTCCTGATCGAGCGCCCGCTGCTGCAGGCCCTGAAGCCCGATCCCGCCGGCCCGCCGGTGCTGCTGATCGACGAGCTGGACCGCACCGACGAGCCCTTCGAGGCCTACCTGCTGGAG
>CAZEQG010000073.1:0-1609 GCA_964514295.1 uncultured Alphaproteobacteria bacterium | reverse complement strand
CACCTCCAACCGCACCCGCGAGATCCACGACGCGCTGAAGCGCCGCTGCTTCTATCACTGGGTCGACTATCCCTCGGCCGAGCGCGAGCTGGAGATCCTGCGCCTGAAGGCGCCCGCCGCCAGCGAGGCGCTGAGCCGCCAGGTGGTGGCCTTCGTGCAGGAGCTGCGGCGGGTCGACCTGTTCAAGCTGCCGGGCGTGGCCGAGACCATCGACTGGGCGCAGGCGCTGGTGCAGCTCGACCGCATGGCCCTGGACCCGCAGACGGTGAACGACACGCTGGGCGTGCTGCTGAAGTACCAGGACGACATCGCAAAGATTCAAGGCAGCGAGGCGAACCGCCTGCTGCAGCAGGTGAAGGCCGAGATCGGCCAGAGCGAACGGAGGTAGAGATGCTGGTACTGCATGGGATCGTGAAGTCCCGCGCCTTCCGCGTGATGTGCGCGGCGGCCGAGATGGGCGTGGCGCTGGAGCGCCGCGACATGGGCTTCGGCCCCGGCGCCTCGCAGAGCCCGGAGTTCCGCAAGATCAACCCCTTCGGCGCGGTGCCGGCGCTGTCGGACGGCGACTTCAACCTGGCCGAGACGGCCGCGATCATCCTCTATCTCGCCAAGAACCACGCCAAGGGCTGGTATCCCAGCGATCCGAAGGCGGAGGCGCGGGTGTGGCAATGGGCGTTCTTTGCCTATACCGACCTGGAGCGGCCGCAGATCCAGGTCTCCCAGCACACCGCCATGCTGCCGGAGGACAAGCGCATCCCCGCCGTGGCCGAGGCCGGACGCACGGCGCTGGCCCGCGTCTACAGCTTCCTCGACGCCACGCTCGCGAGCCAGCCCTACCTGTCGGGCGACCGCCTGGGGCTGGCCGACCTTCTGGTCGGTACCGTCGCCTTCACCGCCCTGCTGATGAAGTTCGACCTGTCCCCCTACCCGCATTTCAAGGCCTGGCTGGAGGGGCTCGCCGCCCGCCCCGCCATCGCGGAATGCATCAAGCAGCGCGGGTGACGGGCGGCGGCGCCGCCCCTGCCCTGGACAGCCCCGCGCCCGACGGCAGGCTGCTCGACAACCTGATGCATTTCGCCCGCGTGCTGCGGGCGGCGGGGCTTCCGGTCGGGCCAGGGCGGGTGCTCGATGCCGCCCGCGCGGTCGAGGCGGTGGGGCTTGCCAGCCGCCGCGATCTCTACTGGACGCTGCATTCGGTGTTCGTGAACCGGCGCGACCAGCGCCCGGTCTTCGATCAGGCTTTCCATGTGTTCTGGAAGAACCCGAACATCCTGGAAAAGATGATGGCGCTGGTGATGCCCAGCTTCCGCAGCGGCGAGGAGCAGGCGGCGGCGGTCAGCCGGCGCGTCGCCGAGGCGCTGCACGGCGGGCTCGACCTGCCCGAGATGGCGCCGAAGGTGGAGGAGACGAAGGTCGAGGTCGACGCGGCGCTGACCTTCTCCGACGCCGAGCGGCTGCAGCAGCAAGATTTCGAGCAGATGTCGGGCGAGGAGCTGGAGCGCGCGCGGGCCGCCATCCGCCGGCTTTCCCTGCCGGTCGCCCCCCGGCCGACACGGCGCTTTGCCCCCGCCGCGCGCGGCCGCCGCCCCGATCCCCGCGCAAAGCTACC
>CAZEQG010000072.1:0-9790 GCA_964514295.1 uncultured Alphaproteobacteria bacterium | reverse complement strand
GCGCCCGCAGCCGGGCCGTCTCGGCCGCGTCGACCACGCCCGCGGCATCGACGGCGACGCCGTAGACGGCACGGGCCGCGGCCACCGACACCTTGCCGTCGGCCACATCCTCGGCCACCCATTCCACCGGCCGGGCACGCGGATCGCCATGGCCGCCGCCGCCGGGGGTGGCCATGCGGATCATCTCGCCGGCAACGATCGAGCGGTTGGTGACCTTGGAGGGCAGCCATTCGATGCTGCCATCGGTGCGCTCGATCGACTGGCGCGACGGTGCGCCCTCGCCGCCGCCCAGCACGCCCGGGGGCGGAAACTTCTGAGCGTCCGAACGGTTGGTGACATAGCCTTCGCCATGCAGGTAGCGCACCTCGCGGCGCAGGCCGAGGCCGCCGCGGCGCAGGCCGGCCCCGCCGGTATCGGCCACCAGCTCATAGCGCTCGACGCGCAGCGGATGCTCCATCTCCACCACCTCGATCGGCGCGTCCTGGCAGTTGGCCATCAGCCCGAGCGTGCCGTCGAGCCCGTCGGTCTCCGCCGTACCGCCCCAGCCGCCACCCAGAAAATCGAACAGGATGAATGGCTTGCCAGTCTCCGGCCGGCGCCCGGAGACAGAGTAGGAGCTGAGATGGGCGTGGGTCGAGCCCACCGCCTCGGCGCCGCGCGCCTGGTTGAAGGCCATCACGATGGTGTTGGCGATGCGCTCCATGGTGTGGAAGCGGCCGGACAGCGGCGCCGGCTTCACCGGGTTGACCACGCTGCCCTCGGGCAGTTTCAGGGTGATCGGGCGGTAGCACCCCTCGTTCTGCAGGATCTGCGGGCTCGCCATGTAGCGCACGGCGCAGAAGGCGGCCGCCGAGACGGAGGAGACGGAGCAGTTGAACGGCCCCTTCACCTGCCGGCTGGTGCCCGCGAAATCCACCGTCACCGCACCGTCGGCAAGCGTGACGGCAACGGCGATGCGCACCGGCACATCCTCGATGCCGTCGCCGTCCATGAAGCCTTCGGCATGGTAGGTGCCATTGGGGTAGCGGGCGATATCCTCCCTGATCTGGCGTTCGGAGGTGTCGAGCAGATCGGCCACGATGGCGCGCAGGCCCGCCACGCCATGCTTGGCGCAAAGCTCGCGGTACCGCCGTTCGCCAACCGAAACCGAGGCGATCTGGGCCCGGATGTCGCCCATGGTCTGGTCCGGCAGGCGGATGTTGGCGGCGATCATGTCGAGGATGGGCTGCACCACCTTGCCGTCGCGGAACAGGTGCAGCGGCGGGATCATGATCCCTTCCTCGAACACGTCCTTGGCGTCGGTGGCGACACTGCCGGGCGAGCGGCCGCCGACATCGAGGTGATGGCCGAGGGAGCCCGAGATCGCCACCAGCTCGCCATCGTGGAACACCGGCTTGAAGATCATGATGTCGGGGTGGTGGGTGCCGCCCATGTAGGGATGGTTCAGCACGATCACGTCGCCGTCGCGCATCTCCATGGTCTTTGCCACGGTCTTGGCGGCCCAGCTCAGGGTGCCCTGGTGGGAGGGCACATGGTCGGCCTGGGCGATCAGCAGGCCGGAGGGGTCGAACAGCGCGGTGGTGCAGTCGTGCTGCTCGCGGATGATGGTGGAGTAGGCGGTGCGGCGCAGCGTCACCCCCATCTCGCGCACGGCCGAGACGAGATAGTTGCCGACGACTTCCAAGGTGACCGGATCGGTGGGCATGGGCTGTTCCTTCAGGCGGCCGGCAGGTCGATGATCAGGTTGCCGATGGTGTCTACCGTCAGCACATGGCCGGGATAGACGACGATGGAGGCGCCGGCCTCGTCCACGATGGCGGGGCCGGCAAGCCGCTGCCCGGGAGCGAGCGCGGCGCGGTCATAGACGGGCGTGTCGGCCGGGCCGGCGGGGAAATGGGCGGTGCGGCGCGACTTGGCCGCGGCCGGTGCGGCCCCGGGCGCGAGCGGCGCCAGTGCTGCCTTCACCACCACGCCGGTGCCAGTCACCCGCAGGTTCACGAACTCGACCGGCTCGCTCTCGGCGGCATAGCCGTAGAGCGCCCGGTGCTCGCGGTGAAAATCCGCGACGATCGCCGCGATGGCAGCGCGGTCGATGGCGCCGCCGGCGACCCCAAGGTTGATCTCATAGGCCTGGCCGCGATAGCGCATGTCGATCGAGCGCTCCAGCAGCAGCCGCTCGGGCGGCAGGCGCTCGGCCGCGAGGTCCTGGCGCACGCCCTCCTCCAGCACGGCGAAGGCCGCCGCCAGCTCGGGCCCCTCGCAGTCATCGGCGGCGGCAAGCCGGGTGGTGCTGCGGGCGTATTTCACGTCGGTCATCAGCATGCCCAGCGCCGACAGCACGCTCGGATGCACCGGCACGATGATCCGGCGCATGCCCAGCTCCTCGGCCACCAGCCCGGCATAGAGGGCGCCAGCCCCACCGAAGGGCAGCAGCGCGAACTCGCGCGGGTCGAGCCCCTTCTCGACCGAGGCGCTGCGGATGCCGCTGACCATGTTGGCCACCTGCACCCGCACGATCGCCCCGGCCGCGCCTTCGGCATCGAGGCCGAGCGGCCGGCCGATCTTCTCGCCCACCACCCGGCGCGCGGCGGCGAGATCCAGGCGGATGTCGCCGCCCAGGAAATAGTCGGGGTCGATGTAGCCCAGCACCAGGGCCGCGTCGGTGCTGGTCGGCTCGGTGCCGCCCTGGCCGTAGCAGACCGGGCCGGGATCGGCCCCGGCACTGTCCGGCCCCACCTTCAGGGTGCCGCGCCCCAGCCGGGCGATCGAGCCGCCGCCGGCGCCGATGGTGTGGATGTCGATCTGCGGCACCTTCACCGGGAAGCCGCCGATGCCGCCCTCCGGCGACAGCTTCACCCGTCCGTCCTGGACCAGGCAGATGTCGACGCTGGTGCCACCCATGTCCATGGTAAGGATCGAGCCGATGCCGGCCGCCTTTGCCACGGCAAGCGCGCCGACCACCCCGCCCGCCGGCCCCGACAGCAGGGTGCGCACCGGAAAGCGCCGCGCCTGGCCCACATCCATCAGCCCGCCATTGGACTGGATGATGCGCAGCTCCGTCCGGCAGCCGGCATCCGCAAGGCAGGACCGCAGCCGGGCCAGCAGGCGGTCGATCTTGGGCATCACATAGGCGTTCATCGCCGTGGTGGCGGTGCGCTCATACTCGCGGAACTCGGGGCAGATCTCGGAGGACAGCGACACGTGCAGGCCGGGCAGCCGTTCGGCGAGCCAGGCCGCCGCCGCCCGCTCATGCGCGGGATCGAGGAAGGAGAACAGGAAGCAGACGGCCAGCGATTCCACCCCGGCCGCCCGCATCGCCGCCAGCGCCGGCTCCAGGCTGGCGGTATCGAGGGCCTGCAGCACCGAGCCATCGGCCGCCAGCCGCTCCGTCACGTCGAAGCGCAGGCGCCGCGGCACCAGCGGCGGCGGGCGCTGCAGCGACAGGTCGAACAGGCGGTGGCGCCACTGGCGCTGGATCTCCAGCACGTCGCGGGTGCCCATGGTGGCGATCAGCGCGGTCGCCGCCCCCTTGCGCTCCAGCACCGCGTTGGTGGCGACCGTGGTGCCGAACACGAAGCGCTCGACGGCAGCGGGAGGAATGCCGAAGCGGGCCTGCATCTCGGCCAGCCCGGCCTCGACGGCGCGGCCCGGATCGCTCGGCACCGAGCGCACCTTCAAGGTGCGGATGGAGCCGTCAGCGGGATCGAGGATGGCGAAGTCCGTAAAGGTGCCGCCTGTGTCAACGCCGACATAGACCATCGCCATCCGCCTCTTTCGTCATCTCCGGCGTGCTGCCGTTTGGGCATGAAATCAAGAAGAAAGCCCTTGCGCAACGAAATATGATATACCATTAGTCAAACCGTCGAGGCGGCTTTTCAGCCCGCCGGGAGGGAGGACAGATGGACACCCAGCCGATGCCGAACCGCACGCTGGACGGCGCGCTCCGCGATGTCGAGGAACGCTACACCCAGCGCAACCCGGCAAGCCATGCCCGCTATCAGCGGGCCACCGCCGCGATGCCCGGGGGCAACACCCGCACGGTGCTGTTCTACGACCCCTTCCCGCTGACCCTGGCGCGCGGCGCCGGCTGCCGGCTGTGGGACATCGACGGGCACGAGTACATCGATTTCGTCTGCGAGCAGAGTGCCGCCCTCTACGGCCATTCCAACCCGGTGATCCAGGCGGCGGCGGAAAAGGCGCTGCGTGACGGCATCGTGCTGGGCGGGCCCAACCAGTATGACGTGGAGCTGGCCGAGCAGGTGAAGCTGCGCTTTCCCTCGGTCGACACGCTGCGCTTCTGCAACTCCGGCACGGAGGCGAACCTGCTGGCGCTGGTCACCGCGCGGGCGGTGACGGGGCGGCAGAAGGTGATGTTCTTCCAGGGCGGATATCACGGCGGGGTGCTGTCCTTCCCCAGCGGCCCGGCGCCGATCAACGTACCGATCCCGGCGGTGATGGCGACCTACAACGATGTCGAGGCGACGGCCGCCCTGATCGCGGCCAATGCCGGCGAGCTGGCGGCGATCATCCTGGAGCCGATGATGGGCGGCGCCGGCTGCATCCCGGCCACCCGCGAGTTCCTGCAGATGCTGCGCGACCAGGCCGACGCGCACGGCATCGTGCTGATCTTCGACGAGGTGATGACCTCGCGCTGCTCCTGGGGCGGCATCCAGGCGATCCATGGCATCCGCCCCGACCTGACCAGCTTCGGCAAATACCTGGGCGGCGGCTTCGCCTTCGGCGCCTTCGGCGGCAAGGCCGAGCTGATGGCCCGCTTCGATCCGCGCCGGCCGGACCATTTCAACCATCCCGGCACCTACAACAATGCCGTCTGCACCATGGCCGCGGGGCTTGCCGGCCTGACCCAGGTGCTGACGCCGGACGCCTCGCGGCGGCTGAATGCCATGGGCGACCTGCTGCGCGACCGGCTGAACCAGGTGGCCCAGGCGCGCGGCGTGGCGATGCAGGCGACGGGCATGGGCTCGCTGGTGAACATCCACTTCGCCTCCTGGCCGATCCGCAACGCCGGCGACGCCGCGCGCGGCAACATGCCGCTGCGCAAGCTTCTGCACCTGGAGCTGCTGACCCAGGACATCTACACCTCCCGGCGCGGCTTCCTGCCGCTGTCGATCCCGGTGGGCGAGGCCGAGGTGGAGCGGCTGGTGGGCGCGGTCGACGCCTTCCTTGACCGCTACGGCGACCTCGCGGCCTGATCGCAGGCGGCACGCACCAGACCCCCGGGGAGGAAATCCATGGCCAAGGCCGACAAGGTCATCATCACCTGCGCCGTCACCGGCTCCATCCACACACCGACGATGACGCCCTACCTGCCGATCACGCCGGACCAGATCGCCGCCGAATCGATCGCGGCGGCAGAGGCCGGCGCCTCGATCATCCATCTCCACGCCCGCAACCCCGAGGATGGCAGCGCCACCCCCGACCCGGACGTGTTCATGCAGTTCCTGCCGCGCATCAAGCAGGCGACGGACGCGGTGGTGAACATCACCACCGGCGGCGGCCACGGCATGAGCCTGCAGGAACGGCTGGCCGCCCCGCTCCGGGCGAGCCCGGAGATGTGCAGCCTGAACATGGGCTCGATGAACTTCGGCCTCTATCCCATGCTGGACCGCTACAAGGAGTGGAAATACGCCTGGGAGCCGGCCGCCCTCGAACGCTCGCGCGACTTCATCTTCCGCAACACCTTCAAGGACATCGAGTATGTGCTGAAGGAGCTGGGCGAGGGCCACGGCACGCGCTTCGAGTTCGAGTGCTATGACATCGGCCACCTCTACAATCTGGCCCATTTCCTGGACCGCGGCCTGGTGAAGCCGCCGCTGTTCGTGCAGACGATCTTCGGCATCCTGGGCGGCATCGGCGCCGATCCGGAAAACCTGATGCACGCCAGGCGCATCGCCGACGGGCTGTTCGGCCGGGACTACAAGTGGTCGATCCTGGCCGCCGGGCGGCACCAGATGGCGCTGTGCACGATGGGCGCCATCATGGGCGGCAACGTGCGCGTCGGCCTTGAGGATTCGATCTATGTCGCCAAGGGCCAGCTCGCCAAGTCCAACGCCGAGCAGGTGGCCAAGATCCGGCGCATCCTGGCCGATCTGTCCCTCGAGGTCGCGACCCCGGCCGAAGCCCGGCAGATGCTGGCGCTGAAGGGCGGCGACCAGGTGAAGTTCTAGCCCCGCCGAGGAGCCCCGCCCCATGTTCATCGGCGTCGATGTCGGCGGCACCTTCACCGACCTGATCGCGGTCGATCCGGCGAGCGGGCGCTGGCGGGTGGCGAAGGTGCCGACCACCAACGACGACCAGTCGCGCGGCTTCCTGGCCGGGCTCCAGGCACTGGGCACGCCGCTCGGCAAGGTGTCGGCGCTGGTGCACGGCACCACCGCCGGCACCAATGCCGTGCTGGAGCGCAAGGGCGCGCGCTGCGGCCTGATCACCACCACCGGCTTCCGCGACAGCCTGGAGCTGGCCCGCCGCACCCGGCCCCGGCTCTACGGGCTGACCGGCAGCTTCGTGCCGATCATCGCGCGCGACTTCCGCATCGAGGTGCCCGAGCGCCTCGATGCCGAGGGCAATGTGGTGATCCCGCTCGACGAGGCGGCGGTGGAGCGGGCGGCGCGCGACCTGCTGGCGCGCGGGGCGGAGGCCATCGTCATCCATTTCCTGCACTGCTTCCGCAACCCCATGCACGAGAAGCGGGCGGCCGAGATCGTGCGCGCCTTCTGGCCCAACGCCTATGTCTCGGTCGGCCACGAGATCCTGGCCGAGCTGCGGGAGTTCGAGCGCGGCACCACGGCGGCGCTGAACGCCTATATCCAGCCGGTGGTCGGGCGCTACGTGCAGCGCCTGTCGCAAGGGCTGGCCGAAGGCGGCTTCCGGCAGGAGCTGCTGATCATGCAGGGCAATGGCGGCATCATGGCCGCCTCCCTCACGCCCCGGCACGCCGTGCACACGCTGCTGTCGGGACCGGCGGCGGGCGCCATCGCGGCGGCGGCCACCGGCGTCGCCGCCGGCCTGCCGGACCTGATAAGCTGCGACATGGGCGGCACCAGCTTCGATGTCTGCCTGATCCGCCAGGGCACGCCCACCATCTCGGCCGAACGCGACATCGACTATGCCGTGCCGGTCGGCGTGCCGATGATCGACATCCACACCATCGGGGCTGGCGGCGGCTCGATCGCCCGCATCAGCCGCGCCGGCACCCTGACCGTGGGGCCGGAGAGCGCGGGCGCCTATCCCGGCTCGATCTGCTACGGGCGCGGCGGCAGCGAGCCCACCGTGACCGATGCCAACCTGCTGCTCGGCCGCATCAATCCCGCAGCCATCAACGGCGTGGACGGCACGGTCGCAAGCGACAGCGTGGCGGCAGCGCTGGCCGAGCGGATCGGCCGGCCGCTCGGCCTCGATGCGGTCGGCGCCGCCGCCGCCATCCTGGCCGTCGCCAATGACCAGATGGCAACCGCGATCCGGCTGGCCTCGATCGACCGCGGCTGCGATCCGCGCGACTTCGCGCTCTTCGCCTATGGCGGGGCGGGGCCGCTGCACGCCGTGGCCCTGGCACGCGAGCTGGGCATCCCGCGGGTGCTGGTGCCGCGCTTCCCCGGCATCACCTCGGCCCTGGGCTGCGTGATCGCCGACCTGCGCCACGATTTCGTGCAGCATGTCAGCCGCCGGCTGGAGGATGCCGCCGGGCCGGAGATGGATGCGATCCTGGCGGCCCAGGTGGCGGCCGGCCGGGCCCTGCTCGATGCCGAGCGGGCGCCGGTCGACGCGGTCGAGGTGCTGCACGAGGCCGACCTGCAATATGAAGGTCAGACGCATCTGTTCCGCATCGCCGTGACGGCGCCCTTCGATCCCGCCCGGGTGGCCGCGGACTTCGCCGAGCAGTACCGCCAGCGCTTCTCGATCGTCCTCAAGGGGCTGCGGCCGCGCCTCGTCAACCTGCGTACCGCCGTATTCGGCCGGCGCGCCGCCTTCCCGCTGTCGCGCCTGGCCGGCGAGGCCGGAGCGGCGCCACCGCCGCCGGCCAGCCGCCGGGCCTGGTTCGCCGGCACCTGGCACGACACGGCGGTGCTGCGCCGCGAGCACCTGAAGCCCGGCGACAGCATCGCCGGCCCGGCCATCATCGAGCAGCTCGACACCACCACCGTGATCGAGCCCGGCGCCAGGGCGGAGGTCGACCGGCTGGGCAACCTGATCATCACCGTCTAGAGGGCACGCCATGGCCATCGACCCGATCACCCTGGTGGTGATCCAGAACGGCCTCAACGCCATCGCCAACGAGATGGACCTGGTCCACCAGAAATCCTCGTTCTCGCCGATCATCTCGGAGAGCTACGACCGGGCCAACGGCCTTTACGACCGGGCCACCGGCGAGGTGTTCGCGCAGGGCGACACCGGCCTTCCGACCTTCGTCGGCGTCATGCAGTTCACCACCCAGTCGGTGATCGAGCGCCGCCAGGACCTGGAGGACGGCGACATCGTGGTGGTGAACGACCCCTATCTGGGCGGCACCCACCTGATGGACGTGAAGATGGTGATGCCGTTCTTCTATCGCGGGCGGCTGTGGTGCTACCTGACGAATTCCGGCCACTGGCCGGATATCGGCGGGATGGTGCCGGGGGGCTTTGCCACCAGCGCCACCGAGATCGAGCAGGAGGGGCTGCGCCTGCCGCCGGTGAAGCTGTACCGGCGCGGCGAGATCGTGCAGGACGTCGTCGACATCATCATGAGCAACATCCGGGTGCCGGCCGAGCGCGAGGGCGACATGGCCGCCCAGGTGGGCGCGCTCCACGCCGGTGCGCGGGCGCTGACCCGGCTGCTCGACCGCTATGGCGCGGACACGGTGGATGCCGCGGTGGCCGAGCTGCGCGACCGCTCCGAGCGGCAGATGCGCAGCCTGATCGAGACCATCCCCGACGGCACCTACAGCTTTGCCAGCGCCCTCGACAGCGACGGCGTCGACAACCGGCCGCTCAACGTCCACCTCGACCTCACGGTCAGGGGATCGGAGATGCATTTCGACCTGTCGAAGAGCGATCCGCCCTGCCGCGGCCCGCTGAACGCGGTGTGGGCGATCACCCGCTCGGCCATCTATGTGGCGGTGAAGCACATCTTCCCCGAGGTGCCGATCAATTCCGGCTGCTTCCGCCCGCTGCGCGTCGACAAGCCGGTCGGCACCTTCCTCTATGCCGAATACCCGCGCCCGGTCTCGGGCTGTGCGGCCGAAATCTCCCAGCGCCTGATCGAGGTGGTGTTCGGCGCGCTCGCCCAGGCGGTGCCGGAGCGCGTGCCCGCCGGCCCCTTCAGCAGCTCGGGCAATTTCAGCCTCGGCGGCTTCGACCCGCTCTACCGGCGCGGCTATGTGATGTGCAACTTCAGCGGCGGCGGCTATGGCGCCACGGCGGCCGAGGACGGGCTGAGCAACGCCTCGGCCACCATCAGCGTGTCGAAGACCATGCCGGTCGAGATCATCGAGCAGCACTATCCGGTGCTGTTCGAGGACTATGCGCTGCGCGAGGGCTCGGGCGGCGACGGCAGGCGGCGCGGCGGCATGGGCGTGAGCTACCGGGTGCGCCTGCAGCGCGGCGAAGGCATCGCGAGCTTCCTCATGGACCACGGCCGGCAGGGGCCGCATGGCGTGCTGGGCGGGCGGCCCGGCGCCGTCAACGAGATCGTGCTGCTGCGCGCCGACGGGCGGGAGGAGCGGCTGGAGCATGTCTCCAAGGGGGCCGGCATCCATCTGGCGGCCGGCGACCGGGTGATCGTGCGCACGCCG
>CAZEQG010000071.1:0-9811 GCA_964514295.1 uncultured Alphaproteobacteria bacterium | reverse complement strand
CGGCCGGCCGGCGGCCGGCGCCAGCACCACGAAATCCGGCAGCGTGCCGCCGATCCGGCCCAGCCCCAGCACCGCCCCGGGCCGGCGCAGATCCGCCCCTCGCAGGACCCGGGCCACGGCCCCATCCTCCAGCCAGCCGCCGATCCGCAGCAGATCGACCACCTCCCGCTCGATTTCGCCGGATACTACTTTCACGTGTATTATATGTTCCCTCGCGCGACCGAAGGAATGTGCCCTAGGCGAGTGGTGTCGTAAAGAACTTCTCCGATAAGGCGAGCAGATTCGTTCGGATGGCCCTTGCCCGCGGGCGGCGGCTCGCAGACAGTCATGGTCCTGCAACCCATGGCCGCCGGAGCGACATGACTGAGTTCGACCACCTGACGGCCGGCGGCGTGCGCCTGCGGCTGGCGCGCTGGCCGGGTGGCGCCCGCCGGGCATTGCTGCTGATCGGCTACTCGGAATTCCTGGAGAAGTACGCGCATGTCGCGGCGGCGCTGGTCGCCCGCGGCTTCTCGGTCGCCAGCTTCGACTGGCGGGGCCAGGGCGGCTCCGACCGCCTCCTGGCGGACCGGCGGCGCGGCTTCGTCCATCGCTTCGAGGATCATCTGGCCGATCTCGCCGCCGTCGCCGCGGCGATGGAGGCGGCGGCGCCCGACCTTGTGATCGGCCACTCCATGGGCGGCCACCTGGCGCTGAGGGCGGCGGCGGAAGGGGTGCTGCGGCCGCGCCGGCTGGTGGCGGTGGCGCCGATGCTGGGCATCAACACGCGCGGCCTGCCGCTATGGGCGGCCAAGGCGCTGGCCTATGGCGCCGACGGGCTGGGCCGCGGCAGTGCCTTCGTGCCCGGCGGCCGCGGCTTCGCGCCCGAGGCGCGGCCCTTCGCAAACAATCCGCTGACCAGCGACGCCGAGACCTTCCAGGCCATGCAGGCCACGATGCGGGCCGCCCCGCATCTGGTCGTTGGTGCGCCGACCTACCGCTGGGTCAGGGCCGCCTTCGACAGCATCGCCCGGCTGACCGCGCCGGGGGTGGCGGAGGCGATCGACGTTGCGGTGCTGATGACGCTGGCCGAGGACGAGCGCCTGGTCGACAACCGTGCCGCCCGCCGCTTCGCGGCGCGCCTGCCCCGCTGCCGCCTGCGCCTGATCCAGGGCGCGCGGCACGAGATCATGGCCGAGGCGGCAGCCGTGCGGGCGCGTTTCTGGCAGGAATTCGACGAATTCATGGGGGAGGACCGGGATGGCGCGGCGGCTTGAGGGGAAGATCGCGATTGTCAGCGGGGCGGGCTCGATCGGCCCGGGCTGGGGCAATGGCAAGGCGACGGCGGTGCTGTTCGCCCGCGAGGGAGCGGGCGTCGTCTGCCTCGACCGCAACCCGCAGGCGGCGGCGGAGGCCGCCGGCATCATCGCCGGCGAGGGTGGGCAGGCCCTGGCCCTGGCCTGCGACGTGACCGCGGAGGCCGAGGTGAACGCCGCCGTCGCCGCCTGCCTGGAGCGCTTCGGGCGCATCGACATCCTGCACAACAATGTCGGCATCCTGGCCATGGGCGGGCCGGTGGAGACCGCGCTCGACGCCTGGCGCCAGGCGCTGGAGGTTAACCTTACCAGCATGTTCCTGACCTGCCGGGCGGTGCTGCCGGTGATGGAGCGCCAGGGCGCCGGGGCGATCGTCAACATCGCCTCGATCGCCGGCATCCGCTACACCGGCGTGCCCTACATCGCCTATTCCACCACCAAGGGCGCGGTCATCCCCTTCACCCGGTCGGTGGCGCTGCAATATGCCGCCAAGGGCATCCGGGCGAACTGCATCCTGCCCGGGCTGATGGACACGCCGATGGTGCGCGTCGGCCTGAAGGACACCTATGGCGACCAGGAGGCGCTGACCGCAAAGCGCGCCGCGCAATGCCCGATGGGCCGCATGGGCGATGCCTGGGACGTCGCCCATGCCGCCCTGTTCCTGGCCAGCGAGGAGGCCCGCTACATCACCGGCACGGAACTGATCGTCGATGGCGGGCTTACCGCGAAATACGCGTGAGCAGCGGCCTGAACAGCCGGAACAGCAGCGGAATCAGCATCACGATCGCCGAGATCCGCACCAGGTGGTGGCTGGCGACAAAGGCCGCATCGGCCCCGATCGCCAGCGCCACCAGGCTCATCTCGGCAAGCCCGCCCGGGGCATAGGCCAGCACCACCCAGAGCACGGGCATGCCGGTCAGCCACTTCAGGGCGATGGCAAAGGCGACCGTGATGGCGATCGCGAGCGCGGTGGTGCAGAAGGAGATGGCGACATAGCGGCGGAGCTGGCGGAAGGTCACGCCGGCAAAGCGCACCCCGATGCCGGCGCCGATGATCACCTGGGCGACGCCGATCACCAGCGCCGGCGGCTTCGCCTGGGTCAGCCCCGCCAGATGCACCGCCGCACTCAGCGCCAGCGGCCCCAGCAGCATCGCCGCCGGCAGCCGCAGCGCCCGGCCGGCAAGCGCGCCGAACACCCCGCAGCCGGCCAGGATCGCCAGATCGAGCCCGTTGGGCGCCGGGCCGCCGCCGCCGATGCCGTCGGGCGGCGGCACATAGCCCTCGAACAGCCGGTACCAGATGGGGATCAGCATCACCACCATGAGGATGCGGGTGGCGTGGTTCAGCGCGATCACCCGCTCGTCGCCGCCCATCGCCCGGCCGATGGTGACCATTTCCTGGAAGCCGCCCGGCACCGCCGAGAAGAAGGCGGTCACCGGATCGAAGCGGGCGACCAGGCGCAGGAACAGCAGCACCACGAAGGTGCTGGCCAGGATATAGAGCAGCAGGAAGGCGATGGTGAGCGTCCAGGCGCCGAGCTGGTCGAGGATGCCGGGCGAGAAGGCCGAACCCAGGAGCACGCCGAGCACGCTGGTCATCACCGTGCGGAAGGCGTGTGGCATGCGCAGCGGCAGCCGCAGCACGGCGGCAGCGGTGGTGGCGAACATCGCCCCCAGCATCCAGGCCAGCGGCAGGCGCAGCCAGGCGAAGACGGCGCCACCGGCCGACGCGATCAGCAGCGCCAGCAGGAAGCCGCGCCAGAACGGATCGCCGGGCGGCGGCGGGGCGAGCCGGGCCAGCAGCCCCGCCACCGGCCGCACCGTCAGGCGACGATGCGGCCGAGCCGCACCGCCGTCAGCCCTTTGGTCAGCCGGCGCGACGGCATGATCAGCACGCAATTGTCATAGGGCGCCCTGAGTTCGCCGGCCTCGTCGCGGGCGATCAGGTCGCCCTGCCTGGCGATCACCTCCATGCCGCGGAAATCGGCGGCGAAGGCGAAGCCGTCGCGCTCCACGGTCACGGCATGGGTCACCTCGATCACCTGCTGCGGGGGCAGCGGTGCGGGGTCGAGATGGGCCGCGATGAAGGCGGGATCGATGACGTCCAGCTCCTTCAGGAAGCGCAGGGTGGTCTGCTCGGCCACCCACTTGCTGGCCTTCTCCCAATGCTGGCCGCATTCCACCAGCAGCGCGTTCTTCGGGCTGGCCGGATCGCCGAAGCCGCCATAGTCGCGCAGGCGCCGGCCGGCGGCATGGCCCTCGTCGCACACCACATGGCGCGGATAGCCGAGCGCCCGGGCCAGGTTGGCGCCCTTGACATGGGGTCCCGCCAGCATCAGCGGCGGGGTGGCGTTCTGCATCGAATGGATGTCGAGCAGATAGTCGACGCTGTCGACCAGCGGGCGGATCTCGCGGGCCCGGCGCAGCTCGGCCGAGTCCCGCGGCCCATCCAGGGTGCCGGCATCCCAGAGGCGGTTGAAATCCTCCTCCACGAAGCGCGAGGCGGTGGGATTGGCGGGATCGAAGGCAAGGCACGCGGCCCAGTTGTTGAAGCCCAGGGTCAGCCGGCCGCGCAGCGGGCGCACCCCCTCGCGCAGCAGCCAGTCGACCGCGATCGCCCCGCACAGCTCATTGCCGTGGGTGACGGCGGCCACCATCACATGCGGCCCCGGCCGGCCGCTGTCGAAGCTGTGGAAATAGGGCACGCCGGCATTGCCGTCGCGCCAGCGGGTGATGTCGGGGGCGGTCAGTTCGATGGCGTAGGTATCGGCCAAATCCATGCCTCCTTCAGGCAGCCAGGCGGGCAATCAGGCGGGCGACAAAGGCTTCGCAGCGGGCGACCTGGTCGAGGGCGATGAACTCGTCGGGCTTGTGCGCCTGATCGATCGAGCCCGGGCCGCAGACGACCGTGGGAAAGCCCGCCTCCTGGAACAGCCCGGCCTCGGTGCCGAAGGCGACCTTGGCGGTGGCGTTGGCCCCGCTCAGCGCCTTGGCGAGCTGGACCACCGGCGCATCCTCCGGCGTGGCGAGCCCGGGGAAGCTGGACAGATCCTCGAAGGTGATGCCGGTCGCCGGGCGCCTTGCCTGCATCTCGGCCGCGAGCCGGCCGGCCAGTGCCTCCACCTCCGCCTTCAGCGCCAGCGGGTCATCCCCCGGCAGATAGCGGATCTCCCAGTCGAACGCGCAGTCCAGCGGCACGATGTTGAGCGCCGTGCCGCCATTCACGGTGCCGACGTGAACCGTCGTGTGCGGCACGTCATAGGCCGGATCGAAGGGACCCTCGGCGGCCTTGCGGCGGGCCAGGGCGCGCAGGAAGGCGATCAGCTCGGCCGCATATTCGACCGCGTTCACCCCGGTCGGCGCCAGCGAGGAATGGCACTCGAAGCCGCGCACCCGGGTGCGCCAGCTATGCTTGCCCTTGTGCGCCGAGACCACCTGCATGCCGGTCGGCTCGCCGACGATGCAGGCCGCCGCCCTGAGCCCCTGCCGGGCAAGCTCGGCCAGCATCGGGCGCACGCCAAGGCATCCCACCTCCTCGTCATAGGAGAAGGCGAGGTGGATCGGCGCCTTCAGGCGCGCCGCCGCCATCGCCGGCGCCAGCGCCAGGGCCACGGCAACGAAGCTCTTCATGTCGCAGGTGCCGCGCCCGTAAAGCCGGCCGTCGCGCCGCGTCAGGCGGAAGGGGTCGCTCGACCAGTCCTGCCCATCGACCGGCACCACATCGGTGTGGCCGGACAGGATCACCCCGCCATCGCCGGCCGGGCCGATGCTGGCGAACAGGTTGGCCTTGCGCCCGCCCTCGCCGGGGATCAGGCGCACGGCGAAGCCCAGCCCGGCCAGATAGTCGCGGGCATACTCGACCAGCGGCAGGTTGGAGTCGCGGCTGACCGTCGGCATCCCGACCAGACGTTCGATCATCGCCAGGCTGGCCAAGTCGCCACCGGGCCCGTTCTTGTCATCCACGCCGATCATCCCTAAGAGGGGGCGCCCGCCAGGGCGAGGGGTGTGACTTCGCTTCCTACCCCGATTACACTGTGCAATCAACGAACGGCCGCATCGCCACGATGCCGCCACCAGAACCAGGGGAGACCCACACAGATGCCCTTCCTGTCTGCCCGCAAGCTCGGCGCCGGCGCGCTGACGCTGGCGGCCGCATCGCTCGCCTCGGCGGCGGCGCTGGCCCAGGTGCTGACCATCGCGCTGCCCAGCGACCCCACGGCGATGGACCCGCACTATCACAATGTCGGCCCCAACAACATGCTGTCGAACTATGTGTTCGACCGGCTGACCGACCAGGACGAGACGCAGAAGGTGGGGCCGGGGCTCGCCACCTCCTGGCAGGCGGTGGACGATCTGACCTGGGAGGTGAAGCTGCGCGCCGGCGTGACCTTCCATGACGGCACGCCGTTTACCGCCGAGGACGTGAAGTTCACGGTCGAGCGGGCGCCCAACGTGCCCAACAGCCCCTCCAGCTTCCGCATCTATGTCGGCCCGATCGCGGCGGTGGAGATCGTCGACCCGCTGACCGTGCGCCTGAAGACCAAGGCGCCGACGCCGCTGCTGCCGATCTACATCTCGACCTTCGGCATCATCTCAAAGAAGGCCGCCGAGGGGGCCACCACCGCCGACTTCAACAGCGGCAAGGCGACGATCGGCACCGGCCCCTTCCGCTTCGTGGAGTGGATCCCCGGCAACCGCGCCGTCTATGCCCGCAACGATGCCTATTGGGGCGACAAGCCGGTGTGGCAGCGCGTCACCGTGCGCTCGATCCCCAACGGCTCAGCCCGGGTCGCCGCCCTGCTCGCCGGCGACGTCGACCTGATCGGCGAGCCGCCGACCAGCGATATCGCCCGGCTGAAGAAGGACGCCAAGCTGACGGTCTCGGAGTTCCCCTCGAACCGCGTGATCTACATCCATCTCGACAGCGCCCGCGACCAGTCGCCCTTCATCACCGACAAGGCCGGCAAGCCGCTGGCCCGCAATCCGCTGAAGGACCAGAGGGTTCGCAAGGCCCTGTCGCTGGCGGTGAACCGCGAGGCGATCGTGGCCCGGGTGATGGAAGGCATCGCCGTACCCGCCGCCCAGCTCCTGCCCGATGGCTTCCAGGGCACCAGCGCAAACCTGAAGGTGGTGAAGCAGGACCTGAACGCCTGCAAGGCGCTGCTGGCGGAGGCGGGCTATCCGAACGGCTTCCGGGTCACCCTGCACAGCCCCAACGACCGCTACATCAACGACGAGAAGATCGCCCAGGCGGTCGGCCAGTTCTGGACCCGCTGCGGCGTCGAGACCAAGATCGAGGCGATCCCGCAGACCGTGTTCTTCCCGCGCGCCACCAAGCTCGAATTCTCGGCCCTGCTGGTGGGCTGGGGGGCGGCGACGGGCGAGACCGGCTCCCCCCTGGTGTCGCTGCTGGCCACCCGCACTCCGGCCAAGGGCTGGGGGGCGTCGAACCGCGGCGGCTACTCCAACCCGGCGATGGACGCGGTGGTCGAGGAGGCGCTGAAGACCCTCGACGACGCCAAGCGCAATGCCCTGCTGGCCCGGGCCAGCGAGATCGCGATCAACGATGTCGGCCTGATCCCGCTGCACTACGAGGTGTCGACCTGGGCCATGCGCAAGGGCCTGATCTACAAGGGCCGGGCCGACCAGTACACGCTGGCCCAGGACATCTCGATCGCGCGCTAGCGGCGGCAGGCGGAGAAGCGGCATGTCGGTGTTCATCATCCGGCGCCTGATGCAGAGCGCCCTGGTGCTCGCCGCCATGTCGCTGATCGTCTTCTTCGGCGTCTATGTGATCGGCAACCCGGTCGACATCCTGATCGCACCGGATGCCGATGAGGCCGAACGGGCCCGCGCCATCGCCGCCCTCGGCCTGGACCGCCCGGTGTGGGAGCAGTATTTCAGCTTCCTCGCCGGCGCCCTCCAGGGCGATCTCGGCAAGTCCTTCGTCTTCAACATTCCCGCCCTCGGCCTGATATTCCAGCGCATGCCGGCGACCCTGGAGCTCGCCTTCTGCGCCATGGCCATCTCGCTGCTGCTGGGCATACCGCTCGGCCTGTGGGCCGGGCTGAAGCCGCATTCGGTCGCCGGCAAATCGATCATGACCGGCTCGATCCTGGGCTTCAGCCTGCCCAGCTTCTGGGTCGGGCTGATGCTGATCATGCTGTTCGCGGTGTTCCTGGGCTGGCTGCCGGCGACCGGGCGGGGGGCGACGGCGAGCGTGCTGGGCATCGAGACCTCGCTCGCCACCCGCGACGGGCTGGCCCACATCATCCTGCCCGCGGTCAACCTGGCGCTGTTCAAGCTGGCGCTGATCATCCGGCTGACCCGGGCCGGGGTGCGCGAGGCGATGCTGACCGACTATGTGAAGTTCGCCCGCGCCAAGGGCCTGTCGGAGGGCCGGGTGGTGCTGGTGCATGTGATGAAGAACATCATGATCCCCATCGTCACGGTGGCCGGGCTTGAATTGGGCAATGTCATCGCCTTCGCCGTGGTCACCGAATCGATCTTCGCCTGGCCCGGCATGGGCAAGCTGATCATCGATTCGATCAACGTCCTCGACCGGCCGGTGATCGTGGCCTATCTGCTGGCGATCGTGTTCCTGTTCATCATCATCAACCTGGTGGTCGACCTGCTCTATTCGGTGCTGGATCCGCGCGTGCGCCTGCAGGACCTGAAAGGCTAGCCCATGACCAGCCTTGCCCATGACGACGCCGGCGCCGAGCCCGCCGAAACCCCGTTCCGGCGGCTGGCGGCCGATTTCCTGGCCAGCACCCAGGCCACGGTCGCGCTCGGGGTGCTGCTGGCGATCATCCTGGCGGCCCTGGCGGCGCCGCTGATCGCGCCGCAGAACCCCTATGACCTGACCCAGATCGACATCATGGACAGCAAGCTGCCGCCGGGCGAGCTGGGGCTGGACGGCTTCCACTACCTGCTCGGCTCCGACGGGCAGGGCCGCGACATGCTGTCGGCAATCATCTTCGGGCTGCGCACCAGCCTTGGCGTCGGCGTGCTGTCGGGCATCGCGGCCCTTGCCATCGGCATGGCGGCGGGGCTGACCGCCGCCTATTTCGGCGGCCGCGTGGATGCGGTGATCATGCGGGTGGTGGACCTGCAGCTTTCCTTCCCGGCGATCCTGGTGGCCCTGATCCTGCTGGCGATGCTGGGCCAGGGCACCGACAAGATCATCTTCGCCCTGATCGTGGTGCAATGGGCCTACTACGCGCGCACCGTGCGCGGCTCGGCCCTGGTCGAGCGGCGCAAGGAATATATCGAGGCGGCGCGCTGCCTGGCGCTGAGCGATGCAAGGATCGTGTTCCGCCACCTGATGCCGAACTGCCTGCCGCCGCTGATCGTGGTGGGCACCGTGCAGGTGGCGCATGCGATCGCGCTGGAGGCGACCTTGAGCTTCCTTGGCATCGGCCTGCCGATCACCGAGCCCTCGCTCGGCCTGCTGATCGCCAATGGCTACGAGTATCTGCTGTCGGGCGTCTACTGGATCAGCTTCTTCCCCGGCATCGCGCTGCTCATCACCATCGTCAGCATCAATGTGGTGGGCGACCATCTGCGCGACATCCTGAACCCGAGGCTGCAGAAGTGACCGCGACCCTGACCGTCGAGGGGCTGCGCACGCATTTCTTCACCCGGGCCGGGGTGGTGAAGGCGGTGGACGACGTGTCCTTCTCGGTCGCGCGCGGGCAGATCCTGGGGCTGGTCGGCGAATCGGGCTCGGGCAAGTCGATCACCGGCTTTTCCATCATGGGGCTGATCGATCCGCCGGGGCGGATCACCGCCGGGCGCATCCTGTTCCAGGGCACCGATCTGGCGAGCCTGCCGGGCGAGGCGCTGCGGGCGCTGCGCGGCAACCGCATCGCCATGATTTTCCAGGATCCGATGATGACGCTGAACCCGGTGCTGCGGATCGACACCCAGATGATCGAGGCGATCCAGGCCCATGCCCCGGTGCCGGCCGCCGAAGCGCGGGCGCGGGCGCGCGATGCGCTGGGCCGTGTCGGCATCCCCAGCCCCGAGGAGCGGCTGGCCGCCTATCCCCACCAGTTCTCCGGCGGCATGCGCCAGCGCGTGGCGATCGCCATCGCCCTCATCAACAACCCCGACCTGATCATCGCCGACGAGCCGACCACCGCGCTCGATGTCACCATCCAGGGCCAGATCCTGTTCGAGGTGCAGAAGCTTGCCCGCGACAGCGGCACGGCGCTGATCTGGATCACCCATGACCTGTCGGTGATCGCCGGCCTCGCCGACCGGGTGTGCGTGATGTATGCCGGGCGCATCGTGGAGAGCGGCCCGGTCGACCAGGTGCTGGACCGCCCGGCCCATCCCTATACCAGGGGGCTGATCGGCAGCGTTCCCAGCCGCAACCCGCGCGGCCAGCCGCTGCGCCAGATCCCGGGGATGACGCCGCAGTTGCTGAACCTGCCGCCGGGCTGCGCCTTCCGCGCGCGCTGCGATGCCGCCGGCCCGCGCTGCGGCGAGGACCCGGCCGAGCTGGTGCCG
>CAZEQG010000070.1:0-9846 GCA_964514295.1 uncultured Alphaproteobacteria bacterium | reverse complement strand
GCCAAGCTGGCGGGCGCCGGCGATCAGGCGGTCATGGCTCAGCGGCCGGCGCGCCGCATCCTCCAGCACCGGCGCCCGTCCGCCGTGGCGGGCCCTGGCCTCCAGCAGGGCCTGGAACAGGGTGCTGCGCCAGGGGCTGGTGCTGAACAGCGCCTCGGCCAGGATGTCGGCGATCCGTTCGCCGGCTAGCAGGCGCCGCTGGCGGTTGCCCAGCCCCTCGGGCAGGGCGAGGCGGCGGGGCGGCAGCACGGTCACGGTGATGCGCGGGAAGGCCATCCGCCTGAGCTTGCCCTTCAGGCGCGACAGCAGGCTGCGCTCGGCCCCGTCGATGCGCACCGGGATGATGTCGGCCCCCGCCCGGTCGGCGATCAGCCCCGGCCCGGCATAGACCTTCATCAGGCTGCCGGTCACCGTGATGCGGCCTTCGGGAAACACCACCAGCGGCTGGCCGGCAAGGGCGGCGCGCAGCAGGCCGCGGATGGCGAGCGGGCTGGTGGTGTCCATCCGGTACACCGCCACCAGCGCCAGGAACGGCTTCGCCCACCAGGCATCGGCGATCTGGGTGTTGACGGCGAAGACCGGATAGCCGGGCAGGAAGGCGCCAAGCAGCAGCCCGTCCAGGAAGGAGACGTGGTTGGCCACCACGAGGCGCCGCGGCCCGGCGGCCTGGTAGTGCTCCAGCCCCTCCACGCGGACCCGGAAGGCAAGCCTGAACAGCGCCCGGAACAGCGGCTTGGCGGCGCTGGCAAACAGGCGCCCGAACAGGCCGGGGCGGGCGGCGGTGGCGGCTGGCATGGCGGCTGGCATCGCGCTGGTGGCCGCCCATGCTGGACCACCGGGCGCCGCCGTCAAGCACGCCGGAAACCCCGTACCCCGGCCACTCTCGCCGATATGCAAGGATGAGGCGGCATGGCAGGGCGGGGGCAGCGTCGCCAAAGATCGCCGTCCCCCCAGCCGCCTCAAGGTGAGCTTGGTCGAACCATGAGGCGCGGCGCCGCCGGTGCGGCCGCCTCGCCCTTCGACGGGCTCAGGGTGAGGCGGAATGGATGGGTGGGGCAGCGTCGCTAAAAGACTCGGTTCCCCCAGTCGCCTCATGGTGAGCCTGGTCGAACCATGAGGCGCCGCACCGCCGGTGCGGCCGCCTCCCCCTTCGACAGGCTCAGGGTGAGGCGGAGTGGGAGGGTGGAGGCAGTGTTGCCAGGAGACTCGGTCCACCCAGTCGCCTCATGGTGAGCTTAGTCGAACCATGAGGCGCGGCGCCGCCGGTGCGGCCGCCTCGCCCTTCGTCCCTCGACGGGCTCGGGATGAGGGGCTCAGAGTGAGGCGGAGGGGGAGCGCTGGGGCAGCGTTGCCAAAGGGCTCTGCCCCCAGTCGCCTCCTGGCGGGCGCTCAGAATTCGGCGCGCTCGATCACCATGGGCTCGTTCTTGGAGTCGGCCAGCCAAGTCTGCATGTCCGGGGTGGCCCAGATGACCTGGCAGTAGGCCGTGGCCTCCTCGTCGATCGCCGGCTGGAAGGTACGGAAGCGCAGCGTCACCGGCGCATACATGCAGTCGGCGATGGTGAAATGGCCGAACAGGAAGGGCCCGCCATCGCCGAAGCGCTTGCGGCAGTCGCGCCAGATCGCGGTCACGCGGTTGATGTCCTCCTGCACGCCGGGCTCCATGCCCTTGCCGGGAAACAGGCCGCGCGCGTTCATCGGCATGGCCTGGCGGAGCCTCGCGAAGCCGGAATGCATCTCCGCCGACACCGAGCGGGCAACGGCCCGGGCGGCGGGATCGGCCGGCCACAGCCGGGCCTCGGGGAACTGCTCGGCGAGATACTCGCAGATCGCCAGCGAATCCCACACCGCCAGCTCGCCGTGCTTGAGGCAGGGCAGCTTGCCGGAGGGCGAGTGGCGCAGGATGTTCTCGCGCGTCTTGGGCTCGTCGAGCGGGATCACGACCTCATCGAAGGCGACACCCGTGCGGCGCAGCGCCAGCCATGGCCGCAGCGACCAGGACGAGTAGTTCTTGTTGCCGAGGATGATGGTGAAGTCGGCCATGGCACGTTCCCCCAAGATGGTGCGGCCGCTTCAGTGCCACGACCTGCGCGCGCCGCGCAACTGTGCCCACCGTAAACAAATCTATACACACCCCCAGCCGGGCTGCACGATCCCATCGGTCGAACCTGCTGGAGCCCCCGTTCATGGATTGCTTCGCCGCCCGTGCCAATGGCGCGCTGCCGCTGATTGCCGTCAACGAGAAGACGCTCGCCAGGACCGCCAGGGAGCGCGGGGCGGAGGCTTGGGTGAAGGCGACCGGGTTCAAGGCCAAGGCGGGCGACCTGCTGCTGCTACCGGCGGCCGATGGCAGGCTCGCCGGCGCCCTGGTCGGGGCCGAGGATGCCGGCGGCATCTGGACCTACGCCGCCGTCCAGTCCCGGCTGCCGGCCGGGCGCTGGCGGATCGAGGCCGCCCTCGACCGTGCCGCCGCCCATCGCGTGGCGCTGGGCTGGGCGCTTGGCGCCTACAGCTTTGAGCGCTACCGCAAACCGGCCGGCGAGCGGCCGGAGCTGGTGCTGCCGAAGAAGGCCGACCGCGCCGCGGTGGAGGCCGAGGCGGCGGCGATCTATCACGCCCGCGACCTGATCAACACCCCGGCGCAGGACCTGCCGCCCTCGAAGCTTGCCGAGGCGGTGCAGGAGATCGGGCGCAGCCGCGGCGCGCAGGTGCGCGTGGTGGTGGGCGAGGCGCTGCTCGCCGAGAACTACCCCTCGATCCACACGGTGGGGCGGGCGGCGGCCGATGCGCCGCGCCTGGCCGACCTTACCTGGGGGCGGCCGGGCGATCCCAAGGTGACGATCATCGGCAAGGGCGTGTGCTTCGATTCCGGCGGGCTCGACATCAAGTCGAGCGCGGCCATGAAGATGATGAAGAAGGACATGGGCGGGGCGGCGGCGGCGATCGCGCTCGCCCGCATGGTGATGGATGCCGGGCTGAAGCTGCGCCTGCGGCTGATGATCCCGGCGGTGGAGAACGCCATCGCCGGCAACGCCTTCCACCCGCTCGACGTGATCCGCACCCGCAAGGGGCTGACGGTGGAGGTGGGCAACACCGATGCCGAGGGAAGGCTGATCCTGTGCGACGCGCTGGCCGAGGCCGATGCCGAGAAGCCGGCGATGATCCTGGATTTCGCCACCCTGACCGGGGCGGCGCGCGTTGCCCTGGGGCCGGAGCTGCCGGCGCTGTTCAGCAATTCCGATGCGCTGGCCGATGCGCTGCTGGCCCAGGGCCGCGCGCAGGACGATCCGCTGTGGCGGCTGCCCCTGCATCCGGGCTATCGCGGCTACCTCGATTCCAAGGTCGCCGACATGTCCTCGACCGGGGATTCGCCGTTTGCCGGGTCGATCACCGCCGCTCTTTACCTTGAGCGCTTCGTCTCCGACACCACGCCCTGGGCCCATATCGACACCTTCGGCTGGAACGCCAAGGCGCGGCCCGGCCGGCCGGAGGGCGGCGAGGCGCTGGCGGTGCGGGCGGCCTTCGCCATGCTGAAGGATCGTTTCGGCGGCAGATGATTTCCTTTCCCTGCCGGTCCGCCCGCGCTATCTTCGGTTCGCCTCCGTAATGACGGCGGCGTGTGGGGGTGGGGCGGATGTCGTGCCGGAACTGACCACCGGGCAGTCGCTGGATCTGTGGCGCCGTGCGCTGGTCGCCAGCGTGCGCAACGACACGCCTGACCTTTCGGCCCGGCAGATGGCGGTGATGCTGACCGTCTACACCACGGCCCCGCCGCACACGGTGCGCGGCCTCTCCCAGGCCCTGAACGTGTCGAAGCCGGCGATCACCCGGGCGCTCGACCGGCTGTCGGATCTGGGCCTGGTGAAGCGCAAGGTCGACGAGCAGGACCGCCGCTCGGTCCTGGTCCAGCGCACCGTCAAGGGCAGCGTGTTCCTGTCCGACTTCGCCGCCCAGGTGATGGACGCCGCCCGCCAGGTGTAAGGCGAAGGCGGCCGTCTACCGGATGAGGCCTACGCTCCCATAGCTGCTCGTTGGGCACTCCCAATAGAGATCGTCGCCCTTGTGGCGGTTGGTCCGCCAGTGCAGCGGCTGCAGATTGGACAGGATCGTCTGCCCACCACGCGACCGAGGAATGATGTGGTCGATCTCCCACCCATACGCGGAGGTGGTGTCGCCGTGGTCGGCGTAGCGCATCCAGGTGCCGCATGCGTCGCGGCGCCAAACATCCGGATTGAGCCCAGGGATGACTGATCCCTTTTCCCAAACAAGACGTCGTGGTGGATCATTGACGTTGACGAACGGATATTCGTAGGGCATTGGAAATCGTCCTTCTTGCAGGAGGATGAGAGTGGGGCCACCCAATCTAGTGGTATGGAGCAGGTGGCCCCACTCGATATAGCGCCTCAACCGTGGCGAGTCTAGGGCGTTTTGGCTACGATTCTGGTTTGTTCTCGGAAAAGCCGCTTTGGCGCCGAACGCGGGCTATCACCTGGATGAACCCAGGTTGTTATGGCGACAGCATAGTGTGCCGGCCTACTCCTCGCCCTTCTTCGGCACCGGGATGCCGATGGCGTGGAAGCCGCTGTCGACCATCAGCACCTCGCCGCTGACGCCCGAGGACAGGTCGGACAGCAGGTAGAGGGCGGCACCGCCCACCTCGTCCAGGCTGACATTGCGGCGCAGGGGCGAATTTTCCTGGTTGTAGCGGTAGACGTAGCGGGCATCCCCGATCGCCGAGCCGGCAAGGGTGCGCATCGGCCCGGCCGAGATCGCGTTCACCCGCACGCCCTGGCCGCCCAGGTCGACGGCAAGATAGCGCACGCTCGCCTCGAGCGCCGCCTTGGCCACGCCCATCACGTTGTAGTTGGGCATCACCCGGTCGGCGCCGAGATAGCTCAGCGTCACCAGGGCGCCGCCATCGGTCATCAGCGGGGCGGCGAGCTTGGCGAGGGCGGTGAAGCTGAAGCACGAGATGTCGAGGGTGCGCAGGAAATTCTCCCGCGTGGTGTCGACGTAGCGGCCCTTCAGCTCGGCCTTGTCGGAATAGGCGACGGCGTGGACGATGAAGTCGATCCGCCCCCAGGCATCGCCCAGCGCGCGCACCGTCTGGTCCAGATCGCCCTGGCTGGCGACATCGCAGGACAGCGTGATGGTGGAGCCGAGCGAGCGGGCGAGCGGCACCACCCGCTTGGCAAAGGCCTCACCCTGATAGGTGAAGGCGAGTTCGGCCCCGTGCCGGTGCAGGGCCTGTGCGATGCCCCAGGCGATCGAATGGTCGTTGGCCACGCCCATGATGAGGCCGCGCCGGCCGGCCATCAGCGGCTTCTCGGCCCCGGTCACCGCGGCTTCGGCATCGGCCGCCTGCTGGTCAGCCATGGTAGCGCCGGAAGGCCAGGACCGCGTTGGTGCCGCCAAAGCCGAAGCTGTTGGAGATCGCGAGGTTGAGCTCGGCCGGCTTCGCCTCACGCACGATCGGGAAGCCCTCCGCCCCGGGATCGAGGTTGTCGACGTTGATCGAGGGGGCGATGAAGCCGTGCTTCATCATCAAGAGGGTGTAGATCGCCTCGTGCACGCCGGTCGCCCCCAGGGAATGGCCGGTCAGCGACTTGGTGGAGCCGATCTGCGGCAGGCGGTCGCCGAACACGCTGCGGATCGCCTCCAGCTCGCGGATGTCGCCGACAGGGGTGGAGGTGCCGTGGGTGTTCACGTAGTCGACCGGATCGTTGATGCCATAGAGGGCCTGGCGCATGCAGCGCATCGCCCCCTCGCCGGAGGGCTGCACCATGTCGAAGCCGTCGGAGGTGGCGCCATAGCCGATCAGCTCGCCATAGATGCGCGCGCCGCGGGCCTTGGCGTGCTCCAGCTCCTCCATCACCAGGGTGCCGCCACCGCCGGCGATGACGAAGCCGTCGCGGTCGCGGTCATAGGGCCGCGAGGCGCGTTCGGGCGTGTCGTTGTATTTGGAGGAGAGCGCGCCCATGGCGTCGAACAGCACCGACATGGTCCAGTCCAGCTCCTCGCCGCCGCCGGCGAAGACCACGTCCTGCTTGCCGAGCTGGATCAGCTCGGCGGCGTTGCCGATGCAGTGCGCCGAGGTGGAGCAGGCCGAGCTGATCGAGTAGTTCACGCCCTTGATCTGGAAGAAGGTGGACAGGCAGGCCGAGTTGGTCGAGGACATGGTGCGCGGCACCATGTAGGGGCCGACGCGCTTCGGCCCCTTCTCGCGCGCGGTGTCGAAGGCGGTCATCATGTTGCGCGTGGAGGGGCCGCCGGAGCCCATGATCAGCCCGGTGCGCTCGTCCGACACCTCGTCCGGCTCCAGGCCGGAATCCTCGATCGCCTGGCGCATGGCGAGATAGTTGTAGGCCGCCCCGTCGCCCATGAAGCGCAGCAGCTTGCGGTCGATCGAGCCTTCGAGGTCGACCTTTGGCGCGCCATGGACATGGCTGCGGAAGCCCATCTCCTTGTAGGTCTCGCAGAAACTGATGCCGGAACGGCCGTGGCGCAGGTTGTCCGCCACCTCGTCCTGGCTGTTGCCGATCGGCGAGATGACGCCGATCCCGGTGACGACGACGCGACGCATGGCGGTGCTTTCCTCAGGCCGCGGCCGGGGCGGCGCCCGGCTGGAACAGGCCGACACGGATGTCCTTGGCCTCGTAGATCTTCTGGCCGTCCAGCTTCACCAGCCCGTCGGCGATGGCGAGCCACAGCTTGCGCGCCAGCACCCGCTTGATGGTGATGTGGTAGGTCAGCAGCTTGGCGTCGGGCAGCACCTGCCCGCTGAACTTCACCTCGCCCACCCCCAACGCCCGGCCGGGCCCCGGGCCGCCGAGCCAGCCCAGGAAAAAGCCGCAGAGCTGCCACAGCGCATCGAGCCCGAGGCAGCCGGGCATCACCGGATCGGCCTCGAAATGGCACTTGAAGAACCAGAGATCGGGCTTCACGTCCATTTCCGCGATGATCTCGCCCTTGCCGGCCTCGCCGCCCTCGCTGGAAATATGGGTGATGCGGTCGAACATCAGCATCGGCGGCAGCGGCAGCCGGGCGTTGCCCGGCCCGAACAGCAGGCCGTGCGCGCAATCGACCAGATCCTGGAAGCCGTACTGTGATTTCCGTTCGAACATCCGGTTCTTCTGTCCGCTGCCGTTTCGCCAAGGAACATCCAACAAAATCATCATCGCGCCCGTCATGCAAGCGCGGGGGCGTGAAAATCCGGGCGCGCTCCGGCTAGAGGTTGGCCTTGGCGAGATCGGCGATGGTGGCGATCCAGGCCGTGGCCTCGGCCATGTCGGCAATCGCCATGGTGACGGTGGTGGCATCAAGCCGGGTGACGCCGGGCACCGCCCCGATGGCGTCGCCGACGATGGGCTGGCCCAGCACCACCTCCAGGCGCAGCGGCGGCGGGATTACGAAGGGGCGGATGCTGCCGGCGCGGCGCACCGCCGTCTCGGCCGCCGCGGCGATCCGCCGCCGCGCCTCGGCCGGCGACAGCGAGCGGGCCGAACGGTTGGAGAGCGCCCGCTTCACCGTCACGATCTCGGCATCGGGGAAGTAGCCCCGGGCGTCGGCGGCAAGCCTGTCATCGCCGCTGAGCAGGATCACCGGCACGCCGAGCGCGCCGGCATGGGCGCCGTAGAGCGCCGCCTCGTTCAGCTCGATACCGTTCACCGACACCCGGCGGAACACCGGCGCGCCGCTGAAGGTGTGGGCCAGGATGCCCGGCCGGCAGGCCCCGGCGTGGTAGCCCACCATCATCAGGCCGGCGAAGCCGGCCTCGATGCCGGCCACCATGGTGACCGGGCGCGGCCGGCCGAGGATCAGCTCGGCACGCGGGTCCAGCTCGTCCGGCAGCAGGTTGATCATCGGGCCGTGGCTGTCGGACACCACCACGGCGGTGGCGCCGCCGGCGAAGGCGCCGGCGATGGCGGCATTGGCCTCGGCCAGCATCAGCCGGCGGGCGGCCTCGTAGTCGGCATTGCCGGGGCTGCCCTGCTGGACATGGACGACGCCCGCCACGCCTTCGATGTCGACGGAGATGTAGATGCGCATGGCTAGCGCACCGCGCTCGACAGGGCCGAGACGACATTCACCCAGCCCACCGCCGCCGCCATGTCCGGGCAGTCGAAGGCGCAGGTCACGGCGTCCAGCCGGGTTGCCGCCGGGATCATCGCCACCAGGTCGCCCACCACCGGGCTGGCCAGCGTCAGTTCCAGGCGCAGCGGGGCCGGGATCACCAGCGGCGCGATCGCCGCCCGCCTTTCGAGCGCCGCTGCCACGCCGGTCCTGATCAGGCGGCGCGACTGCTCGGGCGACACCGCCCGGGCCGAGCGGTTGCCGAGCGCCGTCTTGGTCACCACGAAGCCGGCGCCCGGGAACACCTCGCGATGGTCGGCCGCCAGCCGATCATCGCCGGACAGGAACACCACCGGCACGCCGAGCGAGCCGGCATAGGCGCCATAGAGCACCGCTTCGCTCGCCTCGCGGCCGTTCAGCGTCACCCTGGCCAGGGCGAAGCTGTTGGTGGTGTGCGCCAGCACGCCGGCCCGCCGGGCGCCGGCATGGTAGCCGACGAACAGGACGGCGGCGAAGGAGCCGTCCAGCCCGGCCGCCATGTTCATCGGCTTGGGCTTGCCCAGGATCAGTTCGGCGCGCGGGTCCATCAGTTCGGCCGGCAGGTTGAACATGGGGCCATGCGCATCGTTCACCACCACCGCCTCGGCCCCGGCATCGAAGGCGCCGGCGATGGCGGCGTTCGCCTCCTCGGCCATCAGGCGGCGGGCGCGCTCGTACTCGGCATTGCCGGGCGTTCCCTGCTGCGGGTTCACCACCCCCGCCACGCCCTCGATGTCGACCGAAAGATAGACCTGCATGCCACCACTCACAAATTTACGTTATTGTTTCACCGCATGACTTTACCGTGCCCGGCGGCCGACGCATATATGCCCCTGCCATGACCGAAAGAGCCCACGGCAACACCCTTCAGCGCCTGCGCGCCGCCGGCCTCCGGCCGACCCGGCAGCGCCTGGGGCTGGCGCGCCTGCTGCTCGACGGGCCGCACCGCCACGTCACCGCCGAGCAGCTTCACGGCGAGGCCACCCAGGCGCGGCTCCGGGTGTCGCTGGCCACCATCTACAACACGCTGAACCAGTTCACCGCCGCCGGCCTGCTGCGCGAGGTGGCGATCGCCCCCGGCCGCTCCTATTTCGACACCAATGTCGAAGAGCATCACCACTTCTACATGACCGGCAGCGGCGAGCTGATGGACATCCCCGCCGGCAGCGTGCAGGTGACCGGCCTGCCCCCGGCACCCGAGGGGCGCCGGGTGCAGCGGGTCGAGGTGGTGGTCCGGCTGGCGCCCGAGGACTGATCGCGGCGATCCGTCAGCAGGGCTGACCGAAGCGGCCAAGCCAATCTGGAATTATTCAAAAAAATCTGCCTGAGCCATTGACGCGGATGGATATTTGCGCCATTCATCTGGGCGGGCAAGGGCAGCGCCGAGGGCGCGCCCGCCCCGCTCAGACCAATGAGTTCACGCGGAGGAGAGTTACCATGAGCAGCCTCAACGGCAGCAAGACCCTGGAGAATCTGAAGGCCGCCTTCGCCGGCGAGTCGCAGGCCAATCGCCGCTACCTGTATTTCGCCCAGAAGGCTGACGTCGAAGGCTACAACGATGTCGCCGCCGTGTTCCGCTCGACCGCCGAGGGCGAGACCGGCCACGCGCACGGCCATCTGGAGTTCATGGAGAGCGTCGGCGATCCGGCGACCGGCGAGCCGATCGGCTCGACCGACCTGAACCTGAAGGCGGCGATCGCCGGCGAGACGCACGAGTACACCGACATGTACCCG
>CAZEQG010000069.1:3893-9976 GCA_964514295.1 uncultured Alphaproteobacteria bacterium | reverse complement strand
TCCCGGCAGATGGTGGCGATGACGGGCGTCTTGCCGCCGGCGGTCGGGATGACCACGCACGGGTTGTCGTCCCGCGTCCGCAGGTGGTCGTACACCGCCTCGACGGCCGCGTGCTGGTAGTCGCGGAGGGTCATCATGCGGCGTCCCCGTCGAGCCCGGCCGGCGAGAGGGCTTCCCCGTTGCGACGCTTCGCGCCGCGCTGCCGCTTCGTCGAGCCGGCCTGCAGCACGGCCGAGCCACCCTTGCGGGACCTTGGCGGCAGGCTGAGCGCCTGCCGGCGCGACCTGGCGCTGGAGCGTGCGCCGTGACCGGCCCGCTGCTCCAGGTGCGCGCGCTGAAGAAGCATTTTCCGGCCCGCGCCAGCGCCTTCGGGCGGCGGCGCGGCAGCGTGCGGGCGGTCGATGGCGTCAGCTTCGACCTGTTCGCCGGCGAAACCCTGGGGCTGGCCGGCGAATCGGGCTGCGGCAAGACCACGGTCGGCCGCGTGCTGGTGCGCCTGATCGAGCCGACCAGCGGCAGCGTCACCTTCGCCGGGGAGGATCTGCTGGCCCTTGAGGGCGAGGCGCTGCGCCGGCGCCGCGCCGATATCCAGCTCATCTTCCAGGACCCCTACGGCTCCCTCGACCCGCGCCAGACGGTGGAGCAGATCGTGGCCGAACCGCTGGTGATCCACGGTGTCGCCGACCGCGCGGAGCGGCGGCGGCGGGTGCTGGCGCTGCTGGAGCGGGTGGGGCTCGGCGCCGACCACCTGTCACGCCACCCGCACGAATTCTCGGGCGGCCAGCGCCAGCGCATCGGCATCGCCCGGGCACTGGCCCTGAACCCCAGGCTGATCGTCTGCGACGAGGCGGTGTCCGCCCTCGACGTGTCGATCCAGGCCCAGGTCATCAACCTGCTGAAGCGGCTGCAGCGCGATCTCGGCCTGACCTATCTGTTCATCGCCCACGACCTGGCCGTGGTGCGGCACATCTCGGACCGGGTGGCCGTCATGTATCTCGGCCGCATCGTCGAGCTGGCGCCGGCCGCCGAACTGTTCGCCGCCCCCCATCATCCCTATACCCAGGCCCTGCTGTCGGCGATCCCGCGCCCCTCGCCGGCGGGCCGCCGCGACCGCGTGATCCTGACGGGCGACGTGCCGAGCCCGATGGCGCCGCCCTCCGGCTGCCACTTCCACACCCGCTGCCCGGTCGCCGTCCCCCGCTGCCGCGAGGTGGAACCCCCGACCATCGCGCTGCCCGGCGGCCGCAGCGCCGCGTGCCATCTGGTGCGGCCCGGCGAGCCGCCCCCCGACATCCGGAGTGTGACATGAGCTATGATCTGGTTCTGAAAGGTGGTCACGTCATCGACCCGGCCAATGAGCGCGATGGCGTGGCCGATGTCGCCTTCCGTGACGGCCGGGTGGCGGCCGTGGGCGCCAATCTGGGCGAAGGTGCGGAGACCAGGTCGGCAGCCGGCCTCTATGTCGTGCCCGGGCTGATCGACCTGCATGCCCATGTCTACTGGGGCGGCACCAAGTCCGGGGTGGATGCCGATGTGGTCGCGCGGCGCTCGGGCATGACCACGGCGATCGATGCCGGCAGTGCGGGGGCGGGCAACCTGCGCGGGCTGGTGGAGCTGGTGGGGCCGCGCACGGCGGTGCGCATCCTGTCCTTCGTGAACCTGTCCTTCGCCGGCCTGTTCGCCGAGAGCCAGCCCTGCGGCTTCGGCGAGGCGGAAGACATCCGCCTGCTGAACCTGCCGAGCCTGGTGGCGGCGCTGAAAATGTTCCCCGAGGAGACGGTCGGCATCAAGATCAGGGTCGGTCGCTCGTCCACCGGGACCCTGGGCGCCATGCCGCTGCACATGGCGATCCGCGCCTCCGAGCAGGCCGGCTGCTGCCCGGTGATGGCCCATGTCGGGGCCGAGATGCCGCCGCGGCTGGAGGATATCGTCGACCCCCTGCGCAAGGGCGACATCCTGACCCACTGCTGCACGCCCAAGATGAACAAGCCGATCATGCCCGACGGCTCGCTGCGCGAGTGCATGACGGAGGCGCGCCGGCGCGGGGTGATCATGGATGTCGGCCACGGCGCCGGCTCCTTCGGCTTTGCCGTGGCCGCCCGCATGCTGGAGCTGGGCTTCCCGCCGGACGTCATCTCCTCCGACGTGCACAACGGCTCCCTCGACGGGCCGGCCTATGACGTGCTGGTCAGCATGTCGAAGTATCTGTGCCTCGGCCTGCCCCTGGCGGCGGTGGTGAAGGCCGCCACAGCCGCCCCCGCCGCGGCCATCCGCCGGCCGGAACTGGGCCATCTCGGCGCCGGCGCCGTGGGCGATGCCGCCGTGCTGGAACTGCGGCGCGGCCCGGTCACCTACCGCGATTCCATCGGCACCGAGATGAAGGCCGACCAGCGCCTGGTGCCGCGGGGCATCGTGGTCGGCGGGCGCTGGTGGCACGATGGCGAGATCCGCCCCCTCTAGGACGGTTCATCCGCCCAGGCGCTGGCCCAGCCCGTCGGCCTCCGGGCCGATCTCCTCCCGCCACGGCCGCCAGCGCTCCAGCGCCACCAGCGCCAGCACCAGCACCGCGCCGAGGGCCGCCGCCACCGCCCAGAAGGGCAGGCCCAGCATGACGTCCAGCGTGACCTTGCCGGGGCCGCCGGTCAGCAGCAGTGGCTTCAGGGCCGGTTCGGCGTAGGTGAAGGCGACGGCACCCGCAAGGCCGCCGGCAAGCGTGAACCAGGCATCACGGTAGCCGGCGCCGATCTGGGCCGCGACAGTGCCCGGGCAGGCACCGGCAAGCGCGATGCCCGCGCCCAGCAGCAGCCCGCCCAGGATGTCGGCGCCATAGAGGGTGGCCTTGGGATGGAGCGGGGCGAGGCCGAGCCCGTTGAGCACGGCCACCACCACCAGCCCGGTCGTGACCGCGGTCAGGAACACCTTCAGCATCAGAAAGTTGCGGAGCTGCATCTGGCCCAGGATGATGCCCGGCTCGAACACGCGCGATTTCTCCAGCGCGATCCCGAACACGGCGCCCATGGCAAGGCCGAGCGCGACGGCGGCAAGGACGGACATGGCGCTTTCCCTCAGCGGATGCGGTTGAACATCATGGCGGTGGCGATGCCGCCGGCGAACATGGCGGTCACGGCGATGAAGGAGCCGGCGGCGAGCTGGGCGATGCCGGACAGCCCGTGACCGCTGGTGCAGCCATCGGCGATCCGCGCCCCGGCCAGCAGCAGGAAGCCGGCTGCAAACGCCATGGCAAAGCGGCCCCCCGCCGAAGCGGCCGGCAGCGCCTGTCGCCAGACCGGGGCGATGCCGCTGCGGGCCGTGCCGGACAGGCGCGAGGACAGCCAGGCGCCGGCGGCGATGCCGGCCAGCAGCGCCACCTGCCACCAGTTCTTGGCGCCGGCGAGATGGCGGGCAGCATAGTCGATGCCCGTGATCGCTGGATCGAGCTGCTGGGCGAGGCTCACCCCCACGGTGACATAGGAGGATGAGGTGCCGATGGGCGTTCCCATCAGCAGGAAGGCCGGCATCTGCAGGAGGCCGATCAGCACCCCTGCGGCATAGGGCGACCAGGCGCGGGCGCTTAAGCTTCCGGCCGGACAGGCCGGCGCGGCGGGCATGAACATGACGATCTCCCGATGGGGCAATTACATTCAATAATTAGAATGTTTATGCCCTACCCGGAGTCTATTGATCCAGATCAATCCACCTGCCCCGGCCAGGGCTTGGCCTCGTCGATGGCCCGCTCGAAGGCGGCCAGGGTGGCGTCGATCACCGCGTCGTCATGGGTTGACGACAGGAACCACGCGCCACGCTCCAGCGCGCGCACACCATGGCCGAGCAGGGCGGTGGTCAGGCGCACATAGGCCGCCTTGTCGGTGGCGAGCTGGTCGCGGTAGTCGCGGATCGGCTCGCGCCGGCCAAGCGACAGGTGGAAGATGCCGGGCAGGCCCTGCACCCGGCCGGCCACCTGGCGGTCGCGCAGGATAGCCTCGAAGCCGTCCATCAGCCGCTGGCCCCGGGCGGCGATGCCGGCATGCACGCTGCCATCGGCCAGCGCCGACAGGGTGGCCACCGTCGCCGCCATGCCCATGGGGTGGGCGTTGTAGGTGCCGCCATGCATCACCTTGCGGGTGACCATCAGGTCCATGATGTCGGCCCGCCCGGCGATGGCGGCGACCGGCAGGCCATTGGCGATCGCCTTGCCGAAGACGGCGAGGTCGGGGGTGACGCCGGTCAGCGCCTGGGCCCCGCCGGGGGCGACGCGGAAGCCGGTGATCACCTCGTCGAAGATCAGCACGGTGCCGGTCTCGCTGCACAGCCGGCGCACCCCTTCGAGGTAGCCCGGATGGGGCATGATCGCGCTGGTGTTGCACATGATGGGCTCCATGATCAGCCCTGCCACGTCGCCGCGCCGCAGCCGGCGCTCCAGCCGCTCCAGGTCGTTCCACACCATCACCTCGGTGGCGATGCCGGCATTGGCGTCCTGGCCGGGGGTGCCGGCGATGTGGCCGGGCGCATCGCGCTCGCCGATGTCTGGCGGCTGCGGCGCGACGCTCCACACCACATTGTCGAACCAGCCGTGGTAGTGGCCCTCGAACTTCACGATCGCGGCCCGGCCGGTGGCGGCGCGGGCAAGGCGCAGGGCCGCCTGCACCGCCTCGGAGCCGGAGCAGTTGAAGCGCACGCGCTCGGCGCAGGGCACAAGCTGGTTGACCAGCCGGGCGGCCTCGTACTCGACCTCGCTCTGGGCCGCAAACAGCAGCCCGTGCTCAAGCTGCGCCTTCACCGCCTGGATCACCTGGGGCGGGTTGTGGCCCAGGATCATCGGCCCCATGCCCAGGTAGTAGTCGATCAGCCGGTTGCCATCGATGTCGAACAGGAAGGGACCTTCGCCGCGCTCGATGACCAGGGGGGTCGGCGAGATGCCGAGGCGGAAATTGCTGTTCACCCCGCCCGGTACCAGGGCCGAGGCCGCCTTCACGCGGGCGGCCGAGGCCGCGAAGCTCATGGTCATCCGTTCCTCCCAGGTCAGGCCGTGCGGGCCACGGCGATGCAGTCGATCTCGAAGCGCAGGCCGCTGAGGCAGCCGCTCAAGGTGGTGCGCGCCGGATAGGGCGGCGCGAAATATTCGCGGTAGAGCCGGTTGAACTCGCCGATGTCGGCGGCGTCGCGGACGTAGTTCCGGGTCTGCACCACGTCTGCCAGGTCACAGCCGGCGGTGCGCAGGACCGCACGCAGGTTTTCGATCGACCGCCTCACCTCGCCTTCGAAGCTGTCGGCCACGATCCGCCCCTCGCCATCGACCGAGGCCTGGCCGGACACGAAGACCAGCCCGCCGACCTTCACGCAGGGCGAGAAGGGCAGATGCGAGCGCGGGGTGTCCGCGGCCAGCGGATATTCGGGCAGCGGGGTCATGCCGGTCTCCAGGGCGGGTCAAGGGGGAAGATCGGCCGCCGGATGCGGCGGTAGGGCAGCGTCGTCAGGTCGCTTGGGCAGGGGCCGGGGGTCGCCACCCAGTAGCTGGCGCCGGCAATCGGGTCATAGGCCCGGCGGTGGGCGACCGCGGCCTTGACGCCGATGAAGGCCATCGCCTCCGGCACGATGCCCTGGGAGCGCAGCTGGCCGAGGTCGAAGGGCGGCATCTTGCGCGAGGTCAGCAGGATCCACACGCCGCCGGCGCGCACCGTGGCCGACGGCCCCATGTCGATATACACGCCCTGGGAAGCGGCGAGGTGGCTCTGCCGGTCCTCCAGCGTGAAGCGCCCGTCGGAGCGCGAGACCAGCTCCACCGCCAGGTCAACCGGCCCGGGGTCGAGGCTGCTGCTGCCGCCGATGGCAAGCCGCGCAGTGGCGCCGGCGGCGAGCCCGTCGAGCGCCGCCACCGCGGCCGGATCGCAGATCACCACCGCCGCCCGGTCGAGGCGCCGGCGCAGCATCGCGCGCAGGATCGAGGTGCAGTCCCCCGGCGCCCCGCCGCCGATGTTGTCGGCCGGTTCGACCAGCAGGACCGGGCCGTCGATACGGCGGGCGAGCGCATCATCGATCGCCGCCTCCAGCGCCCATTCCCGCGGCACGCCCTCGCTGCGCTGGGC
>CAZEQG010000069.1:0-3843 GCA_964514295.1 uncultured Alphaproteobacteria bacterium | reverse complement strand
GTGGTGACCAGGCAGGCGGCAACACCGGTATCGGGCGTGTCGGCAAAGGCGTAGCCGGCAACCACGCTGGCCGCCCAGACCTCGGGATCGGCGGCCTCGATCGCGCGGGCCGTGCGGTTCAGCGCCGCCATCGGGCCATCGGCAGTGCCGGTGCCGGTCGGCGGCCAGACGATCGGGAAGCTGCGCGCCGCCATGCACGGGCGGACGCCGCTGGCCAGCGAGCGCGCCAGCAGCTCGGCCGACAGCACGGCGGCGGCATAGGCATCGGCGTGCGGGTTCTCGCGGTAGCCGACCAGGCCGTCGGCGAAGCGCGCCATGCGCTGGGTGAAGGTGGCATGCAGGTCGAACACGCCAAACACGGGCAGCGCCTCGGCCCCGGGCAGGGCCCGCAGCCCGGCCAGCAGGTCTCCTTCGGGGTCGAGCGAGCGGGTCGTCACCATCGCCCCGTGCAGCGCCAGCCACACGCCGTCGAGCCCGGCCGCCAGGGCGCTTCGCGCGCTCGCCTCGAACTCCGTCCAGAAGCTCTCGTAGACCGCGTGGTCGAGGGTGCCGGATGGCATTGCCGACACTTCCAGGGCGGGAACCACGGTCCAGCCTTCGCGCGCCGCGACGGCAAGGAAGCCGTCGACGGTGGAGCCGTCGCCGCGGCGGTCGAGCAGCGCCTGGCCGCTCCGCACGCGCACCGCTGCCTCCCCCGTCACCTCCTCCAGAAAGGTATGGGTCTCGTGGAACAGCCCGGCCAGCAGGATGCGCCGGCTCATGGCCCGCGCCCCCTGCCCCGCCCGCCCTCGACCAGCCGGCCGCGCGCCTCGGCCAGGGTTTCCGCCAGCAGGGCCCCGATGCCGGCCCGCGTCTCCGGCGTCATGCGCGACAGCGGCCCGGCAATGGAGACGGCGGCGATCGCCTCGCCGCTGGCATCGAGCAGCGGCGCGCCGACGCAGGCCGCCCCAAGCTCGTTCTCCTCGACCTCGGCGACAAAGCCCTGGCGGCGGCACTCGGCAAGGATCGCCTCGATCGCCTCCGGATCGGTCGTGGTCAGCGGCGTCTGCGCCAGCAGCGGGGCATAGCCCAGCACCTGCCGGCGCACGGCCGGCGGCCGGTGGGCCAGCAGCGCCCGGCCGCAGGCGGTCGAATGGTAGAGCGCACGGGTGCCGGCATAGGAGGTGACGCGCAGGGTCTGCGAGCCCTCCAGGCTGTCGACGATGATCAGGTCGGTCGGGCAGGGCAGCGCCAGGTTGACGGTCTCGCGCGTGGCCGCGCACAGCCGCACCAGATAGGGGCGCATGAAGGCCACCAGATCGATCCGCCGCTCGACCGCCCGGCCATAGACCAGCATCTGCAGGCCCAGCCGGTAGGCGCCGCTGGCCGGCTCGTGCTCCACCAGGCCGACATCGACCAGCGCGGTCACCAGGTTGAAGGCGGTGGTCTTCACCAGGCCGGTCGCGGCCGCGATCTCGCGCAGCGCCACCCAGCCGCCATCGGCCCGGGCCAGCACCTCCAGGATCGCCTTGGCCCGGGCGATCGACTGGATGCGCGCCTCCGGCACCCGGCTGTCGCCCGCCGCCGCCCCGGCCAGGGCCGGCAGGCTCAAGGCCGCCTCCGCGATCGCGAGATCATAGTGTGTCGCATAATATGGAACAACTTCCGCACTTCCATCCCTGGCAATAGACATCGAGTTTTGAGGCTTTGCAAGAGACGCTATGCCGTCCGCTTTTTCGATTGACATTCAATCCGTCGCATCGGACCATTTTCACCGCAATCTCGTTCCATATTGTAGGACGCCGGAAAGGCGCCGGATTCCAGGCGGTTGGGAGGTCAGGGATGCGCATGTTCGTCGCCTCGTTCGCGACCGAGACGAACACTTTCGCCCCGCTGCCGGTCGACCGCGCGGCCTTCGAGCGCGCCTTCTACGCCCCGCCCGGCCAGCACCCGCCGACCCCCACCCTGTGCACCGCGCCGATCGTGGCCGCGCGGGCCAGGGCGGCAAGCGGGGAGTTCACGCTGATCGAAGGCACCGCCACCTGGGCCGAGCCGGCGGGGCTGGTGTCGCGCAGCGCGTTCGAGAGCATCCGCGACGAGATCCTGGGCCAGCTCCGCGCGGCCATGCCGGTGGACATCGCGCTGTTCGGCCTGCACGGCGCCATGGTGGCCGACGGCTACGAGGACTGCGAGGGCGACCTTCTGGCGAGGGCCCGGGAGATCCTGGGCCCGCGGGCGATCATCGGGGCCGAGCACGACCTGCACTGTCACCTGACGCCGAAGCGGGTGGCGGCCTGCGACCTGCTGATCCTGTTCAAGGAGTTTCCGCATACCGATTTCCTGGCCCGGGCGGAGGAGCTGGTGGACCTGTCGCTGCGCGCGGCGCGCGGTGAGATCCGGCCGGTTGCCGGGCTGTTCGACTGCCGGCTGCTGGGCGGCGGCTTCATGACCAACCAGCCCCAGGGCCGCGCCTTCATCGACCGGATCACGGCCATGGAAGGGCGCGACGGCGTGCTGTCGATCTCCATCGGCCACGGCTTTTCGGCCGGCGACGTGCCCGAGGCCGGCACCAAGGTGCTGGTCTACACCGATGGCGACGCCGCCAGGGCCGCCGCCCTGGCCGAGGCGATCGGGCGCGAGGTGCGCGGCTTCGAGCGCACGGCAGGGCCGAAGCACTACACGCCGGAGGAGGCGGTGGCCCATGCCCGCGCCCATCAGGGCGGCCCGGTTGCCTTCGGCGACCGCTGGGACAGCCCTGGCGGCGGCGTGCCCGGCGACAGCACCATCATGATCTCCACCCTGATGGCGCACCCCGACCTGCCGGCGGCGATCGGGGTGATGTGGGACCCGATCGCGGTCGAGCTGTGCCGTGGCGCCGGCACCGGCGGCAACATCTGGTTGCGCATGGGCGGCAAGGCAACGCCGGTGTCGGGCCCGCCGGTCGATGCCGAGGTGGTAGTGAAGGCGCTGTCGGACGACCTGGTGATCCCCTTCGAGCAGAGCCTGGTCTCCCTCGGTCCGGCGGCGGCGGTGACCATCGGCACGCTCGACATCGTGATGGCCAGCAAGCGCTCGCAGACCTTCAGCCCGGAAGCCTTCACCCGCATGGGCATCGACATCGCGGCCAAGAAGATGCTGGTGGTGAAATCCTCCAACCACTTCTCGGCCGCCTTCGCCCGGGCCGGCGCGGCGATCCGCTACCTCGACACCGGCGGCCCCTTCCCGCATGACCCGCTGAAGGTGACCTACCGCCGGGTGCGCCGCCCGATCGCCCCGCTGGATGCCGGCGCATGGGCGTGACCCGCCTGCCGCTGCCGCCGCGCAATGGCGGCGAGATCGCCGGCACGCTGATCGATGCGCGGGTGAAGGGCGTGCCCTCGGGCGCCGGCACGCTGCGCCTCGATGGCGTGGCCGCCCAGGGCTGGAACCTGCTGCGCGGCGACCTGCCCCTGCCCCAGGCGGTGCTGCGCCGCGACCGGCTGGCCGCCAACAATGCCTGGATGGCCGGCTTCCTGGCCGCCAACGGCCTGCTGATCGCCCCGCATGGCAAGACCACCATGGCCCCGCAGCTCTACGCCATGCAGCATCAGGCCGGGGCCTGGGCGATCACCGTGGCCACCACCCAGCAGCTCGCCGTCGCCCGCCACTTCGGCTTCCCGCGCGTGATCCTGGCCAACCAGCCGGTCGGCCGGGCCGCCATCGCCGCCTGCTGGGCAGCCCTTGAGGGCGATGACGGCTTCGAGCTCATGGTGCTGGCCGACAGCCTGGACGGCATCGCCGCCCTGGCCCGGCCGGGAGCCGCCCGGCCGCTCGGCGTGCTGGTGGAGATGGGCGTGGCCGGCGGCCGCACCGGCGCCCGCGACC
>CAZEQG010000068.1:0-10078 GCA_964514295.1 uncultured Alphaproteobacteria bacterium | reverse complement strand
CGGGCGGGTCGGCCGAGCCGCCATTGGTCACCAGCGGCGCCCCGGCCAGGACCGGCACCAGTGCCGCCGCCCGCTCCGGCAGGGTCGGCGCATAGCCGACGCCGCCGGCCCGCTTTGCCGCCTGCATGATGGCGAGGGTCCGCTCGGCCAGCATGTCCATCACCATGGCATCGAGCCGGCCGCCTTTCGCCAGGGCGATGGCGGCATCCAGGCGGTCGTTCAGATAGGCCGAGCCGCCGCCGATGCGCACGCTCTCAGCCATCGGCGGCGCGCCAGTTGACCCAGGCGACGGCGAGCGCCACGGTCAGCCCGATGATGCTGGAGACCGGCTCGGGCGCCAGGATGGCCAGGGAGGCCACCCCCATCGCCCAGCGCCACGGCCCGTTCAGCGGGGCGAAGGCATAGCCCGAAAAGGCCGCCGACAGGCCCAGCGTGCCCGCCGTGGCGAAGGCCAGCGTCACCAGGATGGTCATGCCGTCGCCGACCATCAGCAGGGGCGCGTGCAGGGCGAAGATGAAGGGCAGGATGTACTTGATCACGGCCAGCCGCAGGGTCTGCACCGCGACGTCCCACCACGGCGCATTGGCAAGCCCGGCGGCCACGAACACGGCGGCGCAGACCGGCGGCGTCAGCGCCGACAGGGTGGCGCAGTAGAAGGCGAACATGTGCGCCTGCAGCGGGCTCAGCCCCAGCTTCTGCAGGGCCACCACGATGACCGCGGTGGACAGCACATAGGCCGCGGTGGTCGGCATGCCCATGCCCAGGATCAGCACCACCACCGCCGCCAGGAACAGGGTGGGCAGGGTGTGGCCCTGGCCGACCGCGACCACCAGCTCGGAGAACTTCACCCCGACGCCGGTCAGCTCGATCAGCCCCACCAGCACGCTCGCCGCCGCGATCAGCACTCCCAGCGTGACCAGCGGCATGCCGGTCTCGACCAGGGCGTTCCACAGGTCGCGCAGGCGCCCGGCCAGCTCGGCCGGCGAGCGCGCGCCCGCCACATGCACCGCCATCACCACGGCCAGCGCCGCCAGCACCGACCATTCGATGGAATAGCCCTCCACGATCATGCCGATGAGCACCACGAAGGGCGCCAGCACCGCCCCCCACAGGCGCGGGTCCTTCAGCCTTGCGGCCGAGGGCATGTCCTGCGGCGCCACCGCGCCGATGCCGTCGCGGCAGGAATCGAAATGCACCGCCCCCAGCACCCCGACATAGAACAGGAAGGCCGGGATCAGTGCCGCCAGCATCACCTCGACCAGCCCCATGCCCAGAAGATCGGCCATCAGGAACAGGCCGGCCCCCATCAGCGGCGGGGTGATCTGGCCGCCCGAACTGGCCGTCGCCTCGATCGCGCCGGCGACGGCAGGCGGATAGCCCATGCGCTTCATCATCGGGATGGTGAACTGGCCGGTCATCGCCACATTGGTGACCGAGCTGCCGGTGATGGTGCCGACCATGGCCGAGGAGACGACGGCAATCTTCGCCGCCCCGCCGCGATAGCGCCCGCCGGCCGCCCGGGCCAGATCCATCATCGCCGGCCCGGCGCCGGTGTGCATCATCACGGTGGAAAAGATGATGAAGAGCGCGATCAGGCTGACGAAGGTGTCGGTCAGCGAGCCCCAGAGGCCGCTGGTGGTGTGGTACATGTAGTCGACCGTGTACCACCAGCCGAGCCCGCCATGGGCGAGCCGCCCCGGCAGGTACTGGCCGAGCAGCGCATAGCCCAGGAACACCGCGACCAGCGCGGCGAAGGACCAGCCGATGGCGCGGCGCGAGATCTCCAGCACCACGGCGGTGACGGCAACCCCGAGCGCGAGGTCGGGCTGGCCGGCCGAGCCGGGCCGGCGCAGGAAACCCTCATAGACCTCGAACAGGCGGATGCTCGCCACCACCACCAGGGCGATCAGCAGCCAGTCGTACCACGGCACCCGCCGGCTGTCGGCCGCGCGTGCCGGCAGCGCCAGCAGCCCCAGCACCAGGCAGCCGGACAGCGCGATCGAGCGCTGCGGCACGTTCGGAAGCTGGCCGAGCAGGGCGGTCCAGATCAGGAAGGCGCAGAGCGCCACGGTGATGCCAACGAACAGCCAGCGCCCGAAGCCCCCCAGCCGCCCCTGGCCGGCGGCGGCATCCACCTCGTCGCCCATCTGCCCCGCCCCCGCGGCGCCGGGCGCCTCAGCGCGCTTCCGGCGGGATCAGCTCGGGCCGGATCGTCAGCCCGATCTCGCGGTAGTACTTGATGGCGCCGGCGTGCAGGAAGCTCGCGGCGGTCTCGACCGTCTGCCTTGGCGTGTCGATGCCCTTGATGCCGGCAAAGGCCGCCCGCTGCTCTTCGATGCCTTCCCAGGAGGCCTTGACGATCTTGTAGGCGGTGTCGGTGTCCATGTTCTTGGTGGCGCCGAAGCCGACCATCAGGGCGTGGGTGGTGTAGGCCGGCGCGTCGGGAATCACCCCCGCCGGCACGGTGACGAAGGTCATCCAGGGCAGCGCCTTCTTCACCTTCGCCACTTCATCGGGCGTGTAGCCGACGGGCTTCAGCGGCGAGGTCAGATGCACCTCGGCGGTGTTGGCATCCCAGCGGGTGGCGCTGCCGGTGCGGGCCTGGCCCAGGCAGCGGCCGTTGCGGATGGCGTTCAGCGCGTCCTTGGCGTCGGAGCGGTGCAGGCGCGGCTTCAGGCCCAGCGCGTCGATGATGCGCTCCATGTTGGTCTCCGAGGAGGAGCCCGCCATGCCGGCGTGGAAGCACTTGCCGTCGAGGTCGCTGACCGTCTTCACCGGAGAATCGGCCCGCACCACGATGTGCTGGACCGCCGGCACCGCCCACCAAAGCAGGCGCAGGTCCTTGTAGGGGTCCTTGGGGTCGTTCTCGGCATCGGCGATCAGGTCCGGCGACACGCCGCCGAACTGGAGCTGGCCGGCGCGCATCTGGCGCACGTTGTTGGCGAAGCCGCCGGTGGAGATGACGGTGACGTTCAGCTCGGGATAGCGCTTGGTCACCGTGGCGGCGATCGAGGAATAATAGGCGAAGAAGGGCGTGGTGGTGGTGGAGCCGCCCATGTTGAGCTGCTTGACCTGCGCCTCGGCGCCCAGGGGCAGCAGCAGGGCCGCGGCCAGCAGGCCGCCAAACATTGTGCGCATATCATTTCCTCCCGAGTTTTCATGCCGGCGGCCGGTGCACCGGCCCATCTTGCGGGCAAGGATAGCCCGCAAGATGGGTGGCCGGAACAGTCAATTGCGCTAAAACCGGGGTCCCCCGGCACGGCCGCTGTCAGCCGGCGATGAAGTCGCGCACCACGCGTGCGAACTCCGCCGGCTTTTCCACCGGAACCATGTGGCTGCCACCTTCGATCTGCACCGCCTGCGCACCGCGGATCGACTGGTGCAGCAGCTTGGCGGCCTTCAGGCACACGAAATCATTGGCGCCGGTCAGCACCAGGGTCGGCGCCCGCACCGCCGCCAGCCGGCCGGTCATGCGGAACAGCGGCTTGCGCCGCGCCAGCACCTGGGTGAGGGTATGGACGATGCCATGCAGCGGGTGCTGGCGCAGCAGCGCGTCCATGTAGCGGCGCGAGGCCGGGCCGCGCCGGGCGAGCTGCTTGAAGAACTCGCCGCGCAGCATGTCGGGCGCCAGCTCGTCCCAGCCGCCGCGCGCCGCATGATCGACCCATGCCTCGGCGAGGCGCATCAGCCCCCAGGGGTTTTCCGCGCCGGAGCCGACATCGGCCAGGACCAGCCGGCCGATGCGCGCCGGCTGCGCCAGGGCAAGCCCCAGGGCCGGGCCGCCACCCATCGAGAAGCCGACGACGTCGACCCGCTCCAGGCCGAGCGCATCGAGGAAGCCGGCGAAGTCGCGCGCCAGATGGCCGGCGGAATAGGCGGCCGGGTCGTCGGGCGCGCCGCTGCGGCCGTGGCCGCGCTGGTCGTAGACGATGACCCGGCGCTCATGGGCGAGGTGGCGCATCACCCCTTTCCACATCCGCATGCCGCAGGCAAAGCCGTGGATCAGCACCAGGGGCCGCCCACCCCCGCCCCCGGCCTCGGCATGGGCGATGGCGATGTCGCCGACGGTGACGCTGCCGAGGCGGTCGAAGGGCGGTGCGGTCACGACGCCTCGCCGGCGGTCGAGCGCCGGGCCCGCTCCCAGAACACCACCTTGCGCTGGGCGAAGCGGACCAGGGCGGTGGCGGTCATGCCGATCAGGGCCAGGATCAGCAGCACGGCGAACATGCCGGCCGTGTCGAGCGAGGACTGGCTGTACTGGATGAGGTTGCCCAGCCCCCTGTCGGAGCCCACGAACTCGCCGACCAGCGCGCCGATCAGGCTCAGCACCACCGCCACCTGGAGGCCGGCGAAGATGTGGCCGGCCGCGCTCGGCAGCTTCACGTGCCAGAACAGCTGGAAGCGGGTGCCGGTCATCGAGCGCACCATGTCCAGCCGGTCGCGGTCGGTCGACAGGATGCCGGTCATGGTGTTCACCATCAGCGGGAAGAAGCAGATCAGCGCCACCGTCACCACCTTCGACAGCACGCCGTAGCCGAACCACATCACGAACAGCGGCGCCAGGGCGATCTTGGGCAGGGATTGCAGCGAGACGACATAGGGATAGACCAGCCGCTCCACCACCTTGAACTCGGCCACCAGCGCGCCGAGCAGGATGCCCGCCCCGGCGCCGATGGCATAGCCCGCCAGCATGGCGGTCAATGTCGCCGCCAGGTTCGGCGGATAGATGCCGCGTTCGAGCCCGCGCCCGAGGGCGACCGCGATGTCGGTCGGCGCCGGCAGGATGTAGCCCGGCATGCCAAGCGCCCGCACCGCCACCTGCCAGACCACGAGGAAGCCGATGCCGACGGCGGCGACCAGCAGATACTGGCCGATGGCGGCGCGGTTCATGAGCGCCTCCGCCAGCGGCGGGGATGGCGTGCGGATCGGCCCATCTCAGTCCAGCCCCCCTTCGACGTTGAACAGGCGGCGCAGGTGCTGGGTGCGGGCGCCGAACTCCGGTGTCGCCATCATGGCAAAGCCGCGCGGGCGCGGCAGGTCGTTTTCCATCAGCTCCATCACCCGCCCGGGGCGGGCCGACATCACCAGGATGCGGTCGGCCAGGAACACCGCCTCGGGGATCGAATGGGTGATGAACAGCACGGTCTTGCCGGTGGCCTGCCAGATGCGCAGCAGCTCCAGGTTCATCTGCTCGCGCGTCATGGCGTCGAGCGCGCCGAAAGGCTCGTCCATCAGCAGCACCTTGGGATCGTGCAGCAGGCCGCGGGCGATGCCCACGCGCTGGCGCATGCCGCCGGAGAGCTGGCCCGGATAGTAGCCGGCGAAATCGGCGAGGCCGACCAGCGCCAGTAGCTCGCGCGCCCGCGCCTCATAGGCCGCGCGGTCCAGCCCCATGATGCGGCCGGGCAGGCAGACATTCTGGAACACCGTCTTCCAGGGCAGCAGGGTGGGGTCCTGGAACACCACGCCAACATCGCGGCGCGGCCCCTCCACCGGCTCGCCGGCGATCGCCGCCACGCCCGCGACCGGGCGCAGCAGCCCCGCCAGCACCCGCAGCAGGGTCGACTTGCCGCAGCCCGAGGGGCCGAGGACGGCCACGAAGGCCCCCGCCGGCACCACCAGGTCGATGCCGTCGACGGCGCGCAGCGGGCCCTTCTCGGTGGGGTAGTCGACCGTGACCCCGGACAGGCTGAGGCCGGGCGGCGTCACGCGGCCTTTCCGGCGGCGGTCAGCTTGCCGCCTTCGACCACCGCCACCCCGTCGACCGTGATCGTGGCGTCCAGCAGCATCAGCCAGCGATGGGTGCTGGAGCGGTTGATCCCGCCCGATTCGATGTTCTCGCCAAGGGTCAGCCGCAGCACCCCGTCGCCGAAGCCGTAATAGGGCTGGAAGCCGCTGCCCTCCACCGGCTTCAGCAGCGGGTTGCAGCCGAGCACGAACTCGCCGAGCCGGTCCTTGTCGCCGGTCTCGGCCGCCCACAGGCGGTCAAGCTCGCCCTGGTCGCCGCCGGTCTCCACCTTCACCACCCGCCCATCGCGGAAGTGGAAGCGCAAGCCGCGGTCGAAGAAGCGGTTCACGTCGAGCCCATAGCCCGCGGCCGGAAAGCCGAAGCCGCGATCGAAGGCGATGGTGCCTTCCACGGTCTCGCGCAGCGGTATGGTGCGCAGGCAGCCGCAGGGGATCTCCTCCTCCCGGTCGCGGGCATTGGTGACGCCGGCGATCCGCTCGCGCGAGGCATCGCCATAGTTGGTGTGGAACTTGTGCGTCACCTCGAAGCTGATGTCGGTGCCGGCGGGGTTGGTCACCCGCACCCGCCTGCCGCCGAGCCGCGCCACCAGCTTCTCCATGGTCCGCCGGAGGGCGGCATAGTCGAGGTTCAGCACCGCGTCCTGGTAGACCAGGTCGATCGCCTTGTTGGCCGGGCTGTCGGGGTCCGGGTTCAGGGGATCGTGGAACCAGTGGAAGTGCACGGAGCGGCCGGGCCAGGTCTCGAGCACCAGCTCGGACTGGCCGACCGCCTGGGTGCGCCGTTTGGAGCGCCAGTCGTTCTGCAGCCAGATGAACACGTCGGCGACGGAGAACAGGGCCTTCATCGCCTCGTCCTCCTTCGCCTTGTCGTGCGGGTCGGTCTTGTTGCCGTCGCGCCCGCGCAGTTCGGTCAGCTTCGGCGTGAAGTGCAGGATGGTCGCCAGCTCGATGGCGCGGGCGCGCTGGATCTCCTCGCGCACCGCCTCCAGCATGGCTCCCCCGCAATAGGGATCGGCCGACAGGATCACCCGCTCGTGCGGAGCCAGCTTCAGCACGTCGTGGATCACCCGCCGGGCCATCGCCGGCCAGTCGAGCTGGTGCGTCGGTGTCAGGCCCTGGTGGGGGATCGGGAAGGGATCGGTCAGGCGCATCCCTACATCGCCTTCGCCTGACGGATGATCGCCTCGCGGTCGAACTGGTTGGCCTCGGCGATCAGATCGTTGGTGAACAGGGTGTCGATGGCCACCGGCTTCTCGATCTGTGCCTCGGCCAGCATGAAGTCGACATAGGCCTGCCAGGCGGCCGGGTCGTACTTGCCGTACTGGCCGCCCTGATAGTCGCGCAGGCGCATGTTCTTGTTGCGGGATTCCAGCACCAGCAGGGCGTCGGCCATGGCCTTCTCGGCGCTGACGCCGGTCGGCCTGGTGTCGGGGTAGAGCTTCCAGAAGGTCTCGACGCAGGCTTTCGGGTTGGTCTCGCAGAACAGCGTCGCCTTGGCCGTGGCGCGCGCCACCCCCACCAGCATGCGGCGCTTGGCCGGGTCCTTCAGGTTGTCCTCATGGGTCAGGAAGCCGTTGGAGAACAGCTTCTCGATCACCGGGCTGACCGGCAGGCGGCGGATCTTCGTGCCCTGCACCTCGAAGGTGGCATGCTCGGTGTCGTAGAGGGCGACCACGTCGACCGTGCCCGAGGTCATGGCGTTGAGCGCCCCGGCGCCAAGCCCGATCGAGCGCATCGTCACCTCGCTCTCCCAGTTGATGCCCTCGCGCTTCAGGATCGCCTTCACCTGCGGCACGTTGGAGGCGGAGGGCGCGAAGATGCCGATGCGCTTGCCCTTGAGGTCGGCCAGCGTGCGGATCGGGCTCGCCTCCGGCACCACCAGCTCCCAGATCACGGTCGGCACGGCGTTGTAGAAGAATTTCACCGGCAGCGGGTCGCGGCCCGGCTGCTTGCCGATGATCACCGGCTCGTTACCGGGGTAGGAGACGTCGGCATTCTTGTTCACCGTCTGCGCGATGGTGTTGGCGCCGCCGGGGAACACCTTGAAATCCACGTCCAGCCCTTCGGCATCGAAGTAGCCCAGCACCTTGGCCACCGCCGGCTGGGCGCCCGACAGCGCCGGCGGGGCGGCGTTGCCGAAGGACACCTTCTGCTTCTGCGCCATCGCCGGCGCGGCGGCCGCCAGCAGAACGCCGCCGAGCACAACCAGGCCATGAACATTCCGGCTCATCTTCCACCTCCGGGCTGCTGATATATCGTATTCAGCCCAGGACGATACCGGGATGCCTTTCGCATTCAAGACAAAAACTCTGTGCCGGCATCAAGAATACCTGCGGACCGGCCAACACCGCATTCATATCGGCTTGGTGTACTTTGATGTATTCTGCGGTATCAATCGCCAAGGCCTGCCGGGCGCAGCGCGGGAAACTCCTCGGCGGTCAGGGATTCGCGCTCCAGCAGCAGCGCCACCCCGGCTTCCAGTTCGCTGCGCCGGCGGGCCAGCACCTCGCGCGCCCGCGCCTCGCCGGCCTCCACCAGCGCGCGCACGGCAAGGTCGATCTCGCGCGCCGTCTCGGCCGAGGCGATGACCGCCTGGTCCTGCGCGGCTGCCAGGAAGGGCTGGGGGCGCGCGGCATAGGTGCGCTGGCCGAGGGTGGCATCCATGCCGTAGCGGGTGACCATCTCGACCGCGATCTCGGTCGCCCGCTGCAGGTCGTCGGCGGCCCCGGTCGAGACGTCGCCGGCGAAGATCAGATGCTCGGCCGCCCGTCCGCCCATCAGCACGGCGATGCGGTTGGAAAGGTCGCTGGCGGCCAGCAGGAAGCGGTCCTCGGTCGGGCGCTGCAGGGTGTAGCCGAGCGCGCCGACCCCGCGCGGCACGATCGAGACCTTCTGCACCGGATCGACCCCGGGCAGGCTGGCGGCGACCAGGGCATGGCCCATCTCGTGATAGGCCACGCGCTGCCGTTCCTCGCGGCGCAGCACGCGGCTCTTCTTCTCGATGCCGGCGACGATGCGCTCGATCGCCTGGGAGAAATCGTCGAAGGAGACGCTGCGGCCGTTCCGCCGGGTGGCGGCGATCGCCGCCTCGTTCACCAGGTTCGCCAGATCGGCGCCGGTGAAGCCGGTGGTCATGCCGGCCACCCGGTCGAGGTCGACCTCCGGCGCCAGGGTGATCTTGCGGACATGCACCTTCAGGATCGCCAGCCTGCCCTTGTGGTCGGGCCGGTCGACCAGCACCTGGCGGTCGAAGCGGCCGGCGCGCAGCAGGGCGGCATCCAGTATCTCCGGCCGGTTGGTGGCGGCCAGCAGGATCACGCCGACGCTGGGATCGAAGCCGTCCAGCTCGGCCAGAAGCTGGTTCAGCGTCTGCTCCTTCTCGTCATGGCCGCCGAAGGCGCCGAGGGTGCGGCTGCGGCCCAGCGCGTCCAGCTCGTCGATGAAGATGATGCAGGGGGCGGCCTGGCGGGCCTGGTCGAACAGGTCGCGCACGCGCGCCGCCCCGACGCCGACGAACATCTCCACGAACTCGGAGCCGGAGATCGAGAAGAAGGCGACGCTCGCCTCGCCCGCCACGGCACGGGCCAGCAGCGTCTTGCCGGTACCGGGCGGGCCGACCAGCAGGATGCCCTTGGGCATGCGCGCGCCGAGCCGGCCATAGGTCTTGGGGTCCTTCAGGAAGGCGACCACTTCCTGCAGCTCGAACTTCGCCTCGTCGACCCCGGCGACATCGGCGAAGGTGACGCGGGTGTCCTTCTCGACATAGACCTTGGCCCGCGACTTGCCGATCGTCATCAGCCCGCCGAAGCCCTGCCGCTCGGCAAAGCCGCGCACCAGGAACACCCAGACCAGATAGAAGAAGAAGGCCGGCGCGATCCAGGACAGCAGCGTCTGCACCAGCCCGCCCGGGGCGATGCCGGTCACCGTCACGTCCTGCGCCGCCAGCTTCGCCGCCAGGTCGGGGTCGACGCGGACGGTCACGAAGGCGCTGCGCCCGCTGGCCAGCGGCTCCTTCAGCCGGCCCTCGATGACGTTCTCCCCGATCGAGACGGCGGCCACCTTGCCGGCTGCCACGAGCTGCTCGAACTGGCTGTAGGCCAGGGTCTCGACCTGCGAGAAGCTGGCGATCGCCCATTGCAGCAGCAGCACGCCGGTGAGCGCGGCAAAGACGTACCAGATGGTCACGTCGCGCTTTCGCCTGGAATTCTCGTCGGCCATCCTCGCCGTCCCGGTGGCTGCGGCTGGTGGCGAGCATGCGCGCGCCGCCGCCGCCGCACCTTGATCTGGCGCAATCGCTGCCGGCGGCCGCGCCCCGGGCGCTGGCGGTGCG
>CAZEQG010000067.1:0-10150 GCA_964514295.1 uncultured Alphaproteobacteria bacterium | reverse complement strand
GCGCCGGGCTTGCGCTGCCGCGCGGGCTCCGCGCCCAGGGCGCCCCCCGCCGCGGCGGCACCATGAGGATCTCGGTCGACCAGGCGGTCGGCCGCCTCAGCCCCTTCCAGGTGCGGGTCAATCCGGAATACCTGGTGACGGAGCTGCTCTACAGCGGCCTCACCCGGCTCGGCACCGACATGACCCCGGTCGCCGACCTGGCGGAGAGCTGGTCGTCCAGCCCCGACCTTACGCAGTGGACCTTCGTCCTGCGCCCCGACATCAAGTTCCATGACGGCTCGGCCTGCACCTCCGCCGATGTGGTGGCGAGCTTCCGGGCCATGCTCGACCCCGCCACCGCCTCACCGGCGCGCACCAACATCGGCCCCATCGACACGGTGACGGCGAGCGACGCCCGCACCATCGTGTTCAAGCTGAAATCCGCCTCCGCGGACCTGCCGGTGATGCTGGCCTACACCAACGCCCGCATCGTGCCCGAGGCCGTGATCAAGGCCGACATCAAGCGCCTCGACCGCGAGGCGATCGGCACCGGGCCGTTCAAGCTGGTATCCTTCGAGCCCGAGCGGCTGGTGGTGGTCGAGCGCAACCCCGCCTACTACGACCCGGCCCGCCCCTATCTCGACAAGGTCGAGGTGGTTGTGTTCCCCGACCCGACGGCCGAAGGCTCCGCCCTGATCTCGGGCAATACCGACGTGATGATGCTGGTGCAGCCGACGGAGTTCGCCCGCATCCAGCGCGCCGCCGGCGTCAGCATGCTGCGCACCCCCTCGGGCCAGTTCCTGAACGTGAACATGGGCTGCGACACCGCCCCCTTCAACGACGTGAGGGTGCGCAAGGCGCTGGCGCTGACGGTGGACCGCGAGGCCATGGTCGGCTTCACCGCCGAAGGCTACGGCACGCCGGGCAATGACAGCCCGATGAACGCCGCCTACACCTATTTCGTGGCCCAGCCGCAGCGCCGCCAGAACATCGCCGAGGCCAAGCGGCTGCTGACCGAGGCCGGCCATGGCAACGGGCTGAAGGTGACCATGGTCGCCTCTGACCGGCCCGGCACCCGCACCCAGATGGCGGTGGCGATGCGCGAGATGGCGCGGCCCGCCGGCTTCGACATCGAGGTGCAGACCATGCCGCACGCCACCTACCTCGACCAGGTGTGGCGCAAGGGCAATTTCTACGTCGGCCTCTACAACATGCAGCCGACCGCCGATGGCATCTTCTCGCTGCTCTACACCTCCAACGCCGCCTGGAACGAGACGCGCTGGAACAACGCCGCCTTCGACGCGCTGGTGAACGAGGCCCGCGGCACCGTCGATGCCGCCAAGCGGCGCGACCTCTACGGCCGGGCGCAGAAGATGATGCATGACGAGGTGCCTTCCGTGATCCCGGTGTTCTTCGACCTGCTGGCCGCCCGCCGCTCCTATGTCCAGGGCTATGCCCTGCATCCGCGCGGCGCGGTATTCCGCATCGACTACGCCTGGCTCGGCGACGGCGCGCCGCGGCGGGGCTGAGCCGGGAGGGGGCCGGTGTCGCCCGCCTATCTGCTGCGGCGCTGCTGGCTGGCGCTCTACACCCTGATCGTGGTGTCGCTGATCGTGTTCGGCGTCACCCAGGTGCTGCCGGCCGACGCCGCCGTCATGCTGATGGGCGAGAACGCCACGCCGGACCAGCTCGCGGCCCTGCGCAACCGGCTCGGCCTCGACGACCCGGTGCATGTGCAGTATGCGCGCTGGCTCGGCGGCGTGCTGACGGGCGATTTCGGCACCTCGATGCGCACCGGCCTGCCGGTGCTGCCCACCCTGATGGAGGCGCTGTCGCGCTCGCTCCTGCTCGCCTTCCTGTCGATCGCGCTGATGCTGGTCGTCGCCGTGCCGCTGGGCGTGGCGGCGGCGACCGGCCGCGGGCGCCTCGGCGACGTGGTGTTCGGCATCCTGTCCTATCTCGGCGTGTCGCTGCCCGAATTCGTCACGGCGACCCTGGCGATCCTGATCTTCGCCGATCTTCTGGGCCTGCTCCCGGCCACCGGCTATGTGCCGCTGGGCGAGGATTTCTGGCGGGGCCTGACCCACCTGGTGCTGCCGGTGTGCACCGTGTCGCTGATCCTGGTCGCCCATGTCTCGCGCATGGTGCGTTCCGAGATGGTCGACGCGCTGCACACCGACTATGTGCGGGCGGCGCGCATGAAGGGGCTGCCGGAACGGGTGGTGGTGTTCAAGCACGCCCTGCGCAACGCCCTGCTGCCCACCATCACCATCGTCGCCCTCGATGTCGGCTATGTCCTGGGCGGCATCATCGTGGTCGAGGAGATCTTTGCCATCCCTGGCATCGGGCGGCTGATCATCGTGGCGGTGCAGGCGCGCGACCTGCCGATGATCCAGGCCGGCGCGCTGATCCTCGCCGCCACCTATGCGCTGGCGAATTTCCTGGCGGACCTCGCCTATGCCAGCCTCGACAGGCGCATCCAGTATGAGTGAGGGGCTGCGCCGCCTGCTGCGCACGCCCCAGGGCGCTATCGGCTGCGGCATCGTGGCGCTGGTGCTGCTGGCGGTGCTGTTCGGGCCGTGGCTGGCGCCGCACGATCCTGACCGGATCAGCCCGCTGCTGCGCTACCGCCCGCCCTCGGCGGCGCATTGGCTGGGCACCGACCAGCTCGGCCGCGACATCCTCAGCCGCCTCATGACGGGGGCGCGGGCGACCGTGCTGCTGGCCCTGCTGGCAACCGCGCTGGGCACCCTGGCCGGCGCGCTGATCGGCACCGCCTCGGCCTTCGTCGGCGGCCGGGTGGACGAGGCGGTGATGCGCACCAACGACGCGGTGATGGCGATCCCCAACCTGCTGCTGGCGCTGCTGATCGTCTCCGTGCTCGGGCGCAGCGCCGGCAATGCGGTGCTGGCCATCGCCATCGCCTTCACCCCGGGCATGGCGCGGATCGCGCGTTCGGTCGCCCTTGCCGTGCGCAAGCAGGACTATGTCAGCGCCGCGATCGCGCGCGGGGAAGGTGCGGCCTACATCGTGCTGCGCGAGATGCTGCCCAATGTGGTGGCGCCGATCGTGGTCGAGCTGACCTTGCGCGTGTCCTTCGCGGTGATGCTGTTCGCGACCCTGAGCTTCCTTGGCCTGGGGGCGCAGCCGCCCTCCTCCGAATGGGGGCTGATGGTCTCCGAGGCGCGGCGCTTCATGCATCTGAGCCCATGGATGATCGTCTGGCCCTGTGCGGCCATTGCGCTGGTGGCGATCGGCTTCAACCTGCTGGGCGACGGGCTGCGCGACGCCCTGAACCCGCGGACCTGAGCCGATGCCGCCGCCCGTCCTCTCCGTTTCCGGCTACACGCTGGACTATGTGACCGCGGCGGGCCGGTTCCGCGCGCTCGACGGCATCGATCTCGCGGTCGGCCCTGGCGAGGTGCTGGGCCTGGTGGGGGAGAGCGGTTCCGGCAAGACCTCGCTGGCCTGGGCGATCATGCGGGCGCTTGCCGGCAATGCGGTCGAGGTGGCCGGTACCATCGCGCTGTCCGGCCAGTCGCTGATGGGGCTTGGCGGGGAGGCGCTGACCGCGCTGCGCGGCCGGCGCATCGGCATGGTGTTCCAGGACCCCTCGACCTCCCTCAATCCGACGCTGACGCTGGGCGAGCAGATCGCCGAGGCGCTGCGCCGCCACCGTGGCCTCGACCGCGCCGGGGCCTGGGCCGAGGGAGAGGCGCTGTTCGCCCGCGTCGGGCTGCGCGATCCGGCCGGGCTGATGCGGCGCTATCCGCACGAGGCATCGGGCGGGGAAAAGCAGCGGGTGGTGATCGCCACTGCCTTCGGCTGCAAGCCGGAATGCATCCTGTTCGACGAGCCGACGACGGCGCTGGACGTCATCACCGCCCGCCAGATCCTCGATCTCTTCGCCGAGCTTCAGGCGGAGACGGGTGTCGCCTCGCTCTACATCTCCCACGACCTCGCCGTGGTCTCGCAGGTGGCGGGCCGGGTGGCGGTGATCCATCGCGGGCGCATCGTCGAGCAGGGTGCTGCCGGGACCCTGTTCGCCGCCCCCCGCGATGCCTATACCAGGGCACTGATCGCCGCCGTGCCGAAGCCCGAGCAGCGGCTGGTCGAGGATGAGCCGGCCGAGGTGCCGCCGCTGGTCAGGGTGGACGGCCTGTCCGTGCGCTACGGCCGGCCATCGCTGCTGGCCGGCCTCATGGGCCGCGCGCCGGCGGGCGTCACCGGGGCCGAGGGGCTGACGCTGGATATCCGGCCGGGCGAGATCCTCGGCGTCGTCGGCGAGAGCGGCTCGGGCAAGTCGACCTTGGCCCGGGCGCTGACCGGGCTGGCGGGCTTCGCCGGCGGGCTCAGCTTCGACGGGCGGCCGATCCGCAGCCGCCAGGACATGGATGCCAGCTACCGCCGCGATGTGCAGATCATCTTCCAGCACCCGGATTCCTCGCTGAACCCGCGCCAGCGCATCGGCGAGATCCTGTCGCGGCCGCTGCGCCTGCACCGGGCCGGCACCATCGGCAGCGAGGCGGAGGCGGTGGCCGGGCTGCTGGAATCGGTGCGCCTGCCGGCCGCCTATGCCGCCCGCCATCCCCACCAGCTCTCGGGCGGGGAAAAGCAGCGCGTGGCGATCGCCCGCGCCTTCGCCTCGCAGCCCCGGCTGGTGATCTGCGACGAGGTCACCTCCTCGCTCGACGTGTCGGTGCAGGCGGCGGTGATCGAGCTGCTGGTGGCGCTGCGCCGGCAGACGGGTGCCGCCTATCTGTTCATCAGCCACGACATCAACCTGGTGCGCCAGATCGCCCACCGCATCGCCGTGATGCGCCGCGGCCGTCTGGAGGAGGTGATCGCCACCCGCGCCCTCGCCGACACTGGCCCCGCCCACCCCTATACCGCCGCGCTGCTGGCGGCCGTGCCGAAACTCCGCCCGCCGGAGGCCCCTGGAGGAAAATTCCCATGACCCCGCAAGAGCTGATCCGCCGCGTCGACGAGAAGGCCTGCCTGGATTTCCTGGCCGGCATGGTGCGGCACAAGAGCTATACCCAGACCCCCGGCGAGCGCCAGCTCGCCGCCCATATGGCCGAGGAGATGCGCAAGCTCGGCCTGGATGCAGCCCTGACCCCGGTGGAGGGCGAGCGGGTGAACGCGATCGGCACCTGGAAGGGGACCGGCGGCGGCAAGAGCCTGCTGTTCAACGGCCACCTCGACACCAACCCGGTGACCGAGGGCTGGACCGTGGACCCCTGGGGCGGCCTGGTCGACGACCGCTTCATCTACGGCATCGGCGTGTCCAACATGAAGGCCGGCGACGCCGCCTATTTCTGCGCCGTGAAGACGCTGATCGAGGCCGGCATCCGGGTGAAGGGCGACGTGATCCTGACCTTCGTGGTGGGCGAGCTGCAGGGCGGGGTGGGCACGCTGGCGGCCATCCGCCAGGGGGTGAAGGCCGACTACTTCATCAATTCCGAGCCGACCGACGTGCAGGCGCTGACCATGCACGCCGCCGCCTTCACCTTCATCATCGAGCTGACCGGCGTGACCCGCCACCTGTCCAAGCGCGAGCAGGCGGTGGACGCGATCATGGCCGCCTGCGACCTGATCCCGCGCCTCAATGCCATGACCTTCTCCGGCGCCGCCTCAGACGAGCACCGCTCGATCAACCGCGCCCATGTCGGGGTGATGCACGGCGCGCTCGGCCGCGACCTGGAGGAGTGGCGCCCGCCGCAGGTGGCCGATTTCGTGCGCATCAAGGGCTCTGCCCGCTATGCCCCGGGGCAGACGGAGGCCCAGGTGCTGGCCGACATGCGGGGCGAGCTGGACGCGCTGGAACGCCGCTTCCCCGGGCTGAAGGCGACGCTCACGCCCGAGCACCAGCATGGCCGCCCGGCCATGCCGCCCTTCGAGGTGGCGAAGGGGTCGCGCATCGTCACCTCGCTGAACCGCGCCTACGAGATGGTGCGCGGCACCCCCCAGCCGACCGGCGCCATCCTGCCGCCCGGCTACTACGGCACCGATGCCAGCCACTTCCACAGCATCCTCGGCATGGAGGGCGTGGTCTGCGGTCCCGGCGGGCGCTACAACACCATGCCCGACGAGCGGGTCGACATCCCCGACTATCTAGACATGATCCGCATCTACATGCTGACCATCCTCGACATCTGCGAACGCGCGGGTTGACGGCCGGCCGCCGGCGGCGATGCTGGGCCCCTGCGGCCGGCATCCCGCCGGCCCGCCACCCCAGAGGCGGAGACCCGCCATGCTCTCGCCCGCCCCGGACTATGCGACCCTGCTGCGCGATTTCCGCTGGCCGATCCCGGCCCGCTACAACATCGCCCGGGATGTCTGCGACCGCCAGGATCCGGCCAGGCTGGCGCTGATCCACCTGGAGGCCGACGGCGGCGAGCGGCGCTTCACCTTCGGCGAGATCGCCCGGCAGTCGAACCGCCTGGCCAACCTGCTGGGGGCGCGCGGCCTGCGGCCCGGCGACCGGCTGGCGATCCTGCTGTCGCAGTCGCCGGAGACCGCGATCGCGCATCTTGCGGCCTACAAGGCGGGGCTGATCGCACTGCCGCTGTTCACCCTGTTCGGACCCGACGCCCTGCAGTACCGCCTGGCCGACAGCGGCGCCCGGGCCATCGTGACCGACTCGGAAGGGGCGGCGAAGCTGGCGGAGATCCGCGACAGCCTGCCCGGGCTGGTCAGCGTGCTCACGGTCGACGGGCCGGACTGGGCGCGCGATCTGGCGCGCGCCAGCGACAGCTTCACCGCCCTCGACACCGCCGCCGAGGATCCGGCGCTGATCATCTACACCTCGGGCACCACCGGCCAGCCCAAGGGGGCGCTGCACGCCCACCGGGTGCTGCTCGGCCATCTGCCGGGCGTGGAGCTGCCACAGCGCTTCCTGCCGCAGCCGGGCGACCTGTTCTGGACCCCGGCGGACTGGGCCTGGATCGGCGGGCTGCTCGACGTGCTGCTGCCGGCCTGGCACCATGGCGTGCCGGTGGTCTCCCGGCGCTTCGCCAAGTTCGATCCAGACGCCGCCTTCGCCCTGATGGCCCGGCTGGGGGTGCGCAACGCCTTCCTGCCGCCGACCGCGCTGAAGCTGCTGCGCCAGGCCACCCCGCCGCCGGGTCTGGCGCTGCGCAGCATCGGCAGCGGCGGGGAGAGCCTGGGCGCCGAGCTGCTGGACTGGGGCCGCGCCACCTTCGGGCTCACCATCAACGAGTTCTATGGCCAGACCGAGTGCAACCTGATCGTCGGCAACAATGCCGACCTGTTCCCCGTGCGCCCCGGGGCCATGGGACGGCCGATCCCCGGCCACCAGGTGCAGGTGATCGGAAGCGATGGTGCGGTGCTGCCGCCGGGCGAGGTGGGCGAGGTGGCGGTGGCCAGGCCCGATCCGGTGATGTTCCTTGGCTATTGGAACAACCCGCAGGCGACCGCCGCCAAGTTCCGCGGCGACTGGCTGCTGACCGGCGACATGGCGCGGGCGGATGAAGATGGCTATCTGTGGTTCCAGGGCCGGGCCGACGATGTCATCACCTCGGCCGGCTACCGCATCGGCCCGGCCGAGATCGAGGACTGCCTGATGAAGCACCCGGCCGTCGCCATGGCCGCTGCGGTTGGCGTGCCCGATCCGCTGCGCACCGAGGCGGTGAAGGCGGTGATCGTGGCGAAGCCGGGCGTGGCGCCATCCCCGGCCCTCGCCCGCGCCATCCAGGATTTCGTGAAGACCAGGCTGGCCGCGCACGAATATCCCCGCATCGTCGAATTCCGCGACAGCCTGCCCCTGACCGCCACCGGCAAGATCATGCGCCGCCTGCTGAGGGACCCCGCCGGCCCCTGAGCCCCGCCGCCCGCCCGGACTGCGGCCGCGCTGTTCTGCGATTGAGTCGCAACAACCCCGTGGCGGGCGGCGATCGCGTATGTTACACTATATCATTGTTGCCACTTCCCGGACCTGCCGCCATGCCCCGCATCATGCTCGCCACCGGCGGCGAGTTTCCCGACCTGTCGCCGAGCGACCAGCGCTATGCCGAGGCCCTGCGCGTGCTGGGCGCGACGGTGGCCGCCGCCCCCTGGACCGCCGGGCTGGCCCCCTTCGCCGGCGCCGATCTGGTGGTGATCCGCTCCTGCTGGGACTATCACCGCAGCCTTGCCGCCTATCGCGCCTGGCTGGACGGGCTTGAGGCCCCCGGCATCGCGGTCGCCAACCCGCCGGCCCTGATCCGCTGGAACCTGGAGAAGACCTATCTCGACGAGCTGGCCGCGGCCGGGGTGCCCGTGCCCCGCCAATTCGCGATCGACCGCGACCCGGATGCCTTGCGCGCGGTATTCTCTGCCACCGGCTGGGCCGAGGCGGTGGTGAAGCCGGCGGCCGGCGCGAGCGGTCATGGCGTGACCCTGGCAACGCCGGCAAGCCTCGACCGGCTGTGGCCGGAGATCGCCGCGGCCGCCGCACCGCACCGCCTGCTGGTCCAGGAATTCGTGCCGGCGGTGCGCGAAAGCGGCCAGGCCTCCTTCGTGTTCCTCGGCGGGCGCTACAGCCACGCCATGCGTTTCCACCCCAGCGGCGGCGACTTCCGCATCAACGCGCGCTTCGCCCCAAGGCTCAGCGTGGTCGATCCGCCACCGGCCGAGATCGCCGCCGCGGCGCGCGTGCTGGCCGCCCTGCCGCTGGCCCCGCTCTACGCCCGCATCGACATGGTGGGCGAAGGCGGCACAATGGTGCTGCTGGAGGTCGAGGTGAACGAGCCCGGCCTGCTGTTCCAGCATGTACCCGAGGGGGCGCCGCGCTTTGCCGAGGCGACCATGGCCTGGCTTGGCCGCGGCGGGGCTACATGAACAGCTTCTCGGTCATCTCCTTGCCCTTGTAGAGATCGGCCACGAACTCGCCGTAGCCGTTGTAGAGCAGGGTCGGCACCCGCTTGCCGCTGCCCAGGAGCTGCTCGCTCGCCTGGCTCCAGCGGGGGTGGCTCACCTCCGGGTTCACATTGGCCCAGAAGCCGTATTCGTTGCCCTGAAGCTTCTCCCAGAAGCTGACCGGGCGCTGGTCGGTGAAGGTGAACTTCACGATCGACTTCACCGCCTTGAAGCCATACTTCCATGGCACCACGAGGCGCAGCGGCGCGCCGTTCTGCTTGGGCATCGGCTTGCCATAGATGCCGGTGGCAATCAGCGTCAGCTCGTTCGTCGCCTCCTCGATCGTCAGCCCCTCGACATAGGGCCAGGGATACCAGAACTGCTTCTGGCCGGAGGCCACGGCCGGGTTCTGGAAGGTCTCCATGCGCACGTATTTGGCGGAGGACAGGGGCTTGGCGAGGGCCACCAGATCGGCCATCGGGAAGCCGGTCCACGGCACCGCCATGGCCCATGCCTCCACGCAGCGGTGGCGGTAGAGCCGCTCTTCCAGCTTGACCTGCTTCAGGAGATCGTCGACGCCGATCTCGAAGGGCTTCTCCACCATGCCGTCGAAGGTCACCATCCACGGCCGCAGCGGCAGCGCCTGGGCCTGCCGCCAGATGTTCTTCTGCGAGCCGAACTCGTAGAAATTGTTGTAGGTGGTGGCGTCGCTCTCGGGCGTGAGATCGCGGTCCAGGCGGTAGCGCATGCTGCGCGGCGCCGGATACAGGCTGGCCGTGGGGTCCTCGGTGGCGGCCCGGGCAAGGCCCGGCAGCCCGGCCAGGATCGGCCCCGCGGCCAGCGCCTTCGCCAGGGTCCGGCGCGACAGGAAGACGCCTTCGTCGGTCGCCCGGCTCTCCGGCATCTCCCAGCCGCGCTTGCGCTTCACGAACATCGCGGGTCCTCCACCCTTGCCTAGTGTCGAGAGTGGCGCGGGCGCCGGTCACCGTCCAGTCAAAGCCGGGTGAGGCTGGCGTCAGACGGCGAGATCGGCACCGAGATGGAACAGGCAGTCGCCGCGCTGCGTCATGCCCGGCACGCGCTTGCAGATCACCAGCCCGGCGGCCTCGAAGCGGGCCAGCGCCGGCTCGCGCCAGGGCGTGTCGGAGAAATGGATCAGGCCGGCCGGCTGGCCCGCCGCCACCGTGTCGCCAAGCTCGACCAGCGGCTCGAACACGCCATCCTCCGGGGCATAGACGTAGTCGGCCGCGCCGCGCACCTCCAGCAGGCGGGTCGGCGGGGCCGGCTCCGGCGGCGGCGCGGCCAGGGCGCC
>CAZEQG010000066.1:0-10197 GCA_964514295.1 uncultured Alphaproteobacteria bacterium | reverse complement strand
CGGCCCTGCAGGCGCGTGCGCGCATAGTCGCGGGCCTGCTGCCAGGCGCGTTCGGCGATGCCAACGCCCTGCACCCCGACCGCGAGCCGGGCGTTGTTCATCATGGTGAACATGCATTCCAGCCCGCCATTGGCAGGGCCGACCAGATGGCCAATCGCCCCGCCTTCCTCGCCGAAGGCCATGACGGCCGTGGGGCTGCCATGGATGCCGAGCTTATGCTCCAGCGACACCGCGCGCAGGTCGTTGCGCCGGCTCGGCTGGCCGGCGGCATCGGGGATCAGCTTCGGCACCGCGAACAGCGAGATGCCCTTGGTGCCCGGCGGCGCGTCGGGCAGCCGCGCGAGCACCAGGTGGACGATGTTCTCGGCCAGGTCATGGTCGCCATAGGTGATGAAGATCTTCTGGCCGGTGATGCGGAAGTGGTCGCCCTCGGGCACCGCGCGGCTGCGCAGCAGGGCGAGGTCGGTGCCGGCCTGCGGCTCCGTGAGGTTCATCGTGCCGGTCCAGCGGCCATCGATCAGCGGCGGCAGGTAGAGGGCCTTCAGCCGCTCATCGGCATGGGTGTGCAGCGCCTCTATCGCCCCCTGGGTCAGCAGCGGGCACAGGCTGAAGGCCATGTTGGCGGCCGTCCACAGCTCCTGCAGCGCGGTCTGCACCGCCCAGGGCAGGCCCTGGCCGCCATAGGCGGGGTCGAAGGGCACGCCGTTCCAGCCGGCCTGCCGGAAGGCGGCATAGGCCGCCTGCCAGCCCGGCGTGGTCACGACGACGCCATTGGCCAGCCGTGCCCCGTCGCGGTCGCCGGCGGCGTTGAGCGGCGCCAGCACCCCGGCTGCGAACCTCCCCGCCTCCTCCAGCACGGCGGCCACCAGCTCTGCTTCCGCCGCCTCGCAGCCCGGCAGGCCGGCAATCTCCTCCAGCCCGGCTGAAACCTTGAGGGCAAAGGCCAGATCTTGCGTTGGCGCGGCGAAGGCGCTCATGGCCGCATCCCGGCCGCGCGGCGGCATGATCGCGGGCGGACGGCGGGGCTGGCGGGCAGGATCGGCATGGCGGCGAGCCTAGCGTGCGCGCAGGCGCTGGACCAGGAACACGCCGCCGCCGATCGCCGCCCCGATCAGGTCGGTGCTGCCCTCCGGCACGATCAGGCAGATGGCAGCGATGAACAGCAGCACGCGCAGCGGCAGCGGCACCAGCCCGTACAGCCAGCCTTCGGTCGAGGCGGCGAGGAAGAACACCCCCAGCGCCGCCGTGCCGAACACGTACATGACGTCGAGGAAGGCGCCCTGGCCGAGCAGCAGCGGGCTGACGAAGAACATGAACGGCACGATCATGGTGGCAAGGCCCAGGCGCACCGCGATCCACGATGTCCGCCAGGGATCGGCCTTGGCGATGCCGGCGGCCGCGAAGCTGGCGACCGCGACCGGCGGGGTGATCGCCGACAGCACGGCATAGTAGAAGATGAACATGTGCGCGGTGAGCGGGGGGATGCCGATCTTCAGAAGGCCTGGCGCCACCACCGAGGCGGCCACCGCATAGGCCGCCGTGGTCGGCATGCCCATGCCCAGGATCACCGTCACGATCATGGTGAACACCAGGGCCAGCACCTGGTTCTGCCCGGCAATCGCCAGCAGGAGCTGGGCAAAGCGCCCGCCGAGCCCGGTCAGTGCGATGACGCCGACGATGATGCCGGCGCAGGCGCAGATGGCAACGAGCTGGACCACGTCGCGCGCCGTTCGCTCCAGCGCGCCGATGATGCTGGCGGCAAAGCGCCAGGCGGTGTCGCGGGCCTCGCCGAGCGAGCGCGGCGGGGCGAGGTTGGTGAGGCTCACCACGATCGCCGTCAGGATGGCAAGGGCGGCGGCGCGGAAGCCGGAATAGCCCTGGATGAAGGTGGTTACCAGCACGATGATCGGCAGCAGCATGTAGATGCGCCGCACGATCGCGCCGATCGGCGGCAGTTCGCCGCGTGGCAGGCCGCGCAGGCCATGGCGCACGGCGTGCAGGTCGCAATGCACGTAGCAGGCCGTGTAGAACAGCAGGCAGGGGATGATCGCGGCAAAGGCGATCTCGGTGTAGGGCCTGCCCAGCAGCTCGGCCATGATGAAGGCGCCGGCCCCCATCACCGGCGGGGTGAGCTGGCCGCCGGTGGAGCTGGTCGCCTCCACCGCCCCGGCGGTGGCGCGGTCATAGCCGACCTTGCGCATCATCGGGATGGTGAGCGAGCCGGAGGCCACGACATTGGCGACCGAGCTGCCGCTGACCGTGCCGAACAGCACGCCGGAGATCACCGTGGCCTTGGCCGGACCGCCGCGGGCCCAGCCGACCAGCGAGATGGCGAGGTCGTTGAAATAGTCGCCGACCTTCGACATCTGCAGGAAGGCGCCGAAGCACACGAACATGATGATGAAGGTGGCCGACACCTGGATGGTGTCGCCGAAGATGCCCTGGTCGCTGAAGATGTAGGAGAAGAGCTGCCCGAACTCGTAGCCGTTGTGGTGCAGGAACCAGGGCAGCCAGGGGCCGACGAAACAGTAGAGCAGGAATACGCCCGCGATGATCGGCAGCGCGATGCCGGCGGTGCGGCGGGCGAATTCGAGGGTGAGCGCGGTGCCGACGAAGCCGACGATGGTGTCGCCCGGGGTCCACATGGCCCCGGCCCGGAACTGCAGCCCGTCCAGCTCCCACCAGATATAGCCGGCGGCGGCGACGGCGATCGCGATCAGGGCGATATCGACCACGCTGAGGCGGTGACGCGGCGAGGCGGCCGTGGCGGCATGGATCGAGAACCCCAGCACCATGCCGCCGCTGAGGTGGATCGCCCGGTACAGCAGCGGGTCGATCGGGCGCAGCAGCAGCCCGTAGAGGTGGAAGGAGACGTAGAGGACGCCGAATACGTAAAGCGCGATAGCCGCCGGCCCGGTCAGGACCCGCTTCACGCCGGCGAACTCGTCCTCCGAGACCGGCACGGCAGGGGCGTTGGCGGCTTCCTCATCGGCCTTCGTCGTCATCGATTTTCCTGTCCCTGTTCAGCGCGTGTGCCTTCTTGGGCACTTTGTGCCGACCGTCATGCCAGAAACGGCCGTTGCGGTCCACGTTGCGCGGATACTTATTTGCGTGCGGCCTCAGGCGTCGCGCAACACTCTTTCGCGCCGCGCCAGCTCCAGATCGGCCTCGACCATGCCGGCGACCAGCTCGGCGAAGCCCAGCCGCGGCGCCCAGCCCAGCACCTGCCGGGCCTTGCCGGCATCGCCCTCAAGATGGTCGACCTCGGCCGGGCGAAGGTAGCGCGCGTCGTGGCGCAGGTAGCGGCGCCAGTCGAGCCCGGCATGGGCGAAGGCGGCTTCCAGGAACTCGCGCACCGAATGCGAGCGGCCGGTTGCCACCACATAGTCATCCGGCCGGTCCTGCTGCAGCATCGCCCACATCGCCTCGACATAGTCGCCAGCGAAGCCCCAGTCGCGCCGGGCATCGAGGTTCCCGAGATGCAGTTCCTCCTGCAGGCCATGGACGATGCGGCCCACGGCGCGGGTGATCTTGCGGGTGACGAAGGTCTCCCCGCGGCGCGGGCTTTCATGGTTGAACAGGATGCCGTTGCAGGCGAACAGGCCGTGGGCCTCGCGCGCATTCACCGCCGCCCAGTGCGCCATCACCTTGGCCACCGCATAGGGGCTGCGGGGGTGGAAGGGGGTATCCTCGCGCTGCGGCGCCGGGGCCGCGCCGAACATTTCCGAGGAGCCGGCCTGATAGACGCGCAGCCTGCGGCCGGTCGCCCGCATGTGGCCGATCGCCGCCTCCAGGAGCCGCAGCGCGCCCATGCCGACGATGTCGGCGGTGTATTCCGGCTGGTCGAAGCTGACCCGGACATGCGACTGGGCTGCCAGGTTGTAGATCTCGTCCGGGGCGATCTGGTCGATCAGCCGGCGCAGCCCGCCGCCATCGGCCATGTCGCCATAGTGCAGGAAGAGGCGGGCCCCGGCGCTGTGCGGATCGCGGTAGAGATGGTCGATGCGCGCCGTGTTGAAGGAGGAGGCGCGCCGGATCAGGCCATGCACCACATAGCCCCTGGCCAGCAGGAACTCCGTCAGATAGCTGCCGTCCTGGCCGGTGATGCCGGTGATGAAGGCGGTACGCGGGCTCAATGGTCCATCAGCGCGCGGTCGAGGTCCACCCCGTCCAGCACCGCGTCGGTCAGGTTCGCGCCCTTCAGGTTGGCGCCGCTGACATTGGCGCCCGTGAGGTCGGCATCGACCAGGTTTGCCATGATCAGGTTGGCCTGCGTGAGGTCGGCACCGTCCAGCTTTGCGCCGGACAGGTTGGCGGCCCATTTGCGCCCGGTCGGCTTGCCCTTCTGGTCCTTGATGTCGACCGGCCCGATGATGGCGCTGCCGAGCCGCGACTGGCTGAGCCGCGCCCCGGCCAGGTTCACACCCTCCAGGTTCGCCCCCTCCAGATTGGCCTCGGACAGGTCGGCGCCGCTGAGATCGGCCATCACGAAGATGGCCCGCGACAGGTTGGCGCCGTTGAGCTTGGCCCGCCGCAGGTCAGCGCCCGAGAGGTTCGCCCCCGACAGGTCGATGAAGGTCAGGTCGACATCCACCAGCACCGCCCGGGCGCCCAGCCTGCCATCGGTGCGCATCCACTGGAAATGGCGCTGCAGCACCTCGCGCACGTTGTTCGGCAGCGATTCCTCGCTGCGCCGCAGGTTGGCGCCGGTCAGGTCGGCATTGCCGAGGTCCACCTCGTCCAGCAGCGCGCCCTGAAGGTCGGCATGCTTCAGCGAGGTGTTGGCGATCACGGCGCCGTTCAGGTTGCAGCCTTTCAGCGAGGCGCCGGTGAGGTTGGCATCCGCGAGGATGCAGCCGGAGAGGTTCGCCCCCTCCAGATTGGCCCCGCGCAGGTTCACCCCCGACAGGTTGGCGCCCGACAGCACGGCCCCCTGCAGGTCGGCGTTGACCATCGCGGCGTTGGAAAGATCGGCCCCGGCGCGGTTGCCGTCATGGCGCTTGTGGTCGGGGTCGAGGTTCAGCGAGCCGCCGTCGAACAGGGCGCCGCCGCGGAAATCCGCGCCCTTCAGGTTGGCACCATTGAGGTTGACGCCGCGCATGGAGGTGCCGCGCAGGTCCGAATTCTGGAGATTGGCGTTGCGCAGGTCCGAGCGGTCGAGGGAGGCGCAGAACAGGTCGGCCTCCTGCAGGTTGGCGTTGGCCAGCACGCAGCGCTCCAGGCTGGCGCCCGACAGCTTGGCCCCGCGCAGGTTCACGTTCGGCAGGGTGATGCCGGAAAGGTTCTGGCGGGCGAGATTGGCCCGCATGCCGCCTTGCTGGCGCTTCAGCCAGCGGTCATGCTTGTCCAGGATGGTCAGGACTTCCTGCGGCGTCATGGACGCTCTTCGACTTCCCCCGTGTGCCCGCCGGACTAGTTAAACAACGCTCACGGTCGCCGCAAGTCGCGCGGCACCGCCCGGCAGTGTATGGTTGACGGATGACGACAGCGCTGATCACCCACCAGGCCTGCCTTCGCCACGATACGGGCCCCTACCATGTCGAGCGGATCGCCCGGCTGGAGGCTGTGCTGGCCGCCCTTTCGGACCCCGAATTCGCCGGGCTGGCGAGGCACGAAGCGCCGGCGGCGAGCCTGGAGCAGCTCGCCCTGGTGCATGACCGGGCCTATGTGGAGGCGGTGCTGGCAGCGATTCCGGCCAGGGGCTATCACGGGCTCGACGGCGACACGGTGGTCTCGCCAGGCTCGGGTGAGGCCGCCCTGCGGGCGGCGGGCGCCCTGGTGGCGGCGGTCGATGCGGTGGTCGGCGGGGCGGTGCGCAACGCCTTCTGCGCCGTCCGCCCGCCGGGCCATCACGCCGAGCCGGGCCGGGCCATGGGCTTCTGCCTGTTCAACAATGTCGCCATTGCCGCGCGCCATGCCCGGTCCGCGCATGGGCTGGCCCGCGTCGCCGTGGTCGATTTCGACGTGCATCACGGCAATGGCACCCAGGCCGCCTTCTGGAACGACCCTGACATCCTGTTCGCCTCCACCCACCAGATGCCGCTCTATCCCGGCACCGGGCGGCCAAGCGAGACCGGGGCCGGCAACATCGTGAACGCGCCGCTGCCCCCGGGGGCCGACGGTGCCGCCTTCCGCCGCGCCTTCGAGGCGCGCATCCTGCCCGCGCTTGAGGCTTTTGCGCCCGAGCTCCTGGTGGTGTCCGCCGGCTTCGATGCGCATGAGGACGACCCGCTGGCCAATCTGGAGCTGACAGAGGCGGATTTCGCCTGGGCCACGGCGCGGCTGGCCGAGGTGGCGGCCCGCCATTGCGGCGGCCGGCTTGTGTCCTCGCTGGAAGGCGGCTACGACCTCGGCGCCCTGGCGCGCAGCGCCGCGGCCCATGTCCGTGAACTGATGGTGGCCCCGTGAGCGACGTCGCGAGAATTCCCGAGGAGATTGCCGGACTGAGCTTCGAGCAGGCGCTGGCCGAGCTGGAGCAGATCGTCCAGAAGCTGGAGCAGGGCCGCATCGGGCTGGAGGAATCGATCGCCGCCTACGAGCGCGGGGCGGCGCTTCGCCGGCACTGCGAGGACAAGCTGCGCCAGGCCCAGCTCAAGGTCGAGAAGATCCGCCTCGGGCCCGATGGCCCCGCCGGTACGGAGCCGCTTGACCGTGCTTGAGCCGGTGGCGTCCGGCTTCACCGCCGCCATGGCCGAGACGGCGGCGGCGGTGGAGGAGGTGATGGCGCTGCTGCTGCCGCTGCCGGCCGGGGCCGAGCGGCGGGTGGTGGAGGCGATGCGCCATGGCGCCCTGGGCGGCGGCAAGCGGTTGCGCGCCTTCCTGGTGGCAGAGAGCGCGCGGCTGTTTGCGGTGGACCGGCGCTGCGCCCTGCGGGTGGCGGCGGCGGTGGAGTTCCTGCACGCCTATTCGCTGATCCACGACGATCTGCCGGCGATGGACGATGCCGAGCTGAGGCGCGGCCGCCCGTCCTGCCATGTCGCCTTCGACGAGGCGACGGCGATCCTCGCCGGCGACGGGTTGCAGGCTCTCGCCTTCGAGGTGCTGGCGGGCGAGCCGACCCATGGCGACCCGCATGTCCGGGCGGCGCTCGTGCAGGGGCTGGCGGTCGCCGCCGGCGCCCATGGCATGGTCGGCGGCCAGATGATCGACCTGCTGGCCGAAACCGAGGTGCTCGATATCGGCGCCATCACCAGGCTGCAGCGGCTGAAGACAGGCGCGCTGATCGAGTTCTCCGCCGAGGCGGGGGCCATCCTCGGCCGGGCGCCGGCGGCCGCGCGCCAGGCCTTGCGGGTCTACGCCCAGGAGTTGGGGCTGGCCTTCCAGATCGCCGACGACCTGCTCGACCATGAGGGGCGGGAGGAGGAGACCGGCAAGCCGGTCGGCCGCGATGCCACGGCCGGCAAGTCCACCTTCGTGTCGCTGCTGGGCGCCGGGCGGGCCCGCGAGCAGGCCCGGCGCCTGGCCGACCAGGCGGTGAAGCAGCTTGATTACTTCGGCGATGCCGCGGCGGGGCTGGCCGGGCTGGCCCGCTTCGTGGTGGAGCGCCGGTCATGAGCACGCCACTTCTCGACAAGGTGCAGGACCCGCGCGACCTGAAGCGCCTCGCCCCTGGCCAGCTGCGTCAGCTTGCCGAGGAGTTGCGGCGCGAAACCATCGCCGCCGTCAGCATCACCGGCGGCCATCTCGGGGCCGGCCTGGGCGTGGTCGAGCTCACCGTCGCCCTGCACTATGTGTTCGACACGCCACACGACAGGCTGATCTGGGATGTCGGCCACCAGGCCTATCCGCACAAGATCATCACCGGCCGGCGCGCGCGCATCCGCAGCCTGCGCCAGGGGGGCGGCCTGTCGGGCTTCACCCGCCGCGCCGAAAGCGCTTATGACCCCTTTGGGGCGGCGCACAGCTCGACCTCGATCTCGGCCGCCCTCGGCATGGCGGTGGCGCGCGACCTTAAGGGCGAGAACCGCCACGTCGTGGCCGTGATCGGCGACGGCGCGATCAGCGCCGGCATGGCCTATGAGGCGATGAACAACGCCGGCTCGCGCCCGGACTGCCGGCTGATCGTGATCCTCAACGACAACGAGATGTCCATCGCACCGCCCGTCGGCGCCATGAGCAGCTACCTGTCGCGGCTGGTCGCCTCCAAGCCCTATCGCGGGCTGCGCGATGTCATGCGCGACCTGGCCGGGCTGTTCCCCAAGCCGCTTGAGGAGGCGGCGCGCAAGGCCGAAGCCTTCGCCCGCGGCATGATGGCCGGCGGCACCCTGTTCGAGGAGCTGGGTTTCCTCTACATCGGGCCGGTCGACGGCCACGACATCGACCATCTGGTGCCGATCCTGTCATCCCTGCGCGACCGGCCGGAGGCGGGGCCGGTGCTGCTGCACGTGATCACCGAGAAGGGCAGGGGCCATCCCTTCGCGCAAGGCAGCGCCGAGAAGTATCACGCCGTCCAGAAATTCGACCTGGTGACCGGCGCCCAGGCCAAGCCCGTGTCCAATGCTCCCAGCTACACCGCCGTCTTCGCCCAGGCCCTGATGCGCGAGGCCGAGGCGGACAGCCGCATCCTGGCGATCACCGCCGCCATGCCCTCTGGCACCGGGCTGGACCGCTTCGCCAAGGCCTTCCCCGAGCGCTGCTTCGATGTCGGCATCGCCGAGCAGCATGCCGTCACCTTCGCCGCCGGCCTGGCCTGCGAGGGCATGAAGCCGTTCTGTGCCATCTATTCCACCTTCCTGCAGCGCGGCTATGACCAGGTGGTGCACGATGTGGCCATCCAGGGCCTGCCGGTGCGCTTTGCCATCGACCGCGCCGGGCTGGTCGGGGCTGACGGGGCCACCCATGCCGGCGCCTTCGACATCGCCTATCTGGGCTGCCTGCCGGGCTTCGTGGTGATGGCGGCGGCCGACGAGGCGGAGCTTGTGCACATGGTGGCCACCTGTGCCGCCATCGACGATGCGCCCTCGGCCGTGCGCTATCCGCGCGGCGACGGCGTCGGGGTGGAGCTTCCGGCACGCGGGACGCCGCTGGAGATCGGGCGCGGGCGGGTGCTGCGCCAGGGCAGCGCGGTTGCCATCCTCAGCCTTGGCCCGCGCCTGCAGGAGGCGCTGCGGGCGGCCGACATGCTGGCCGAGCGCGGTCTGTCGGCGACCGTCGCCGATGCCCGTTTCGCCAAGCCGGTCGACCGCGACCTGGTGCTGCGCCTGGCGCGCGGGCACGAGGTCATGATCACCATCGAGGAAGGCTCGATCGGTGGCTTCGCCAGCCAGGTGTTCCATGTGCTCGCCGCCGAGGGGGCGCTGGACCACGGGCTGAAGCTCCGGCCGATGGTCCTGCCCGACCGCTTCATCGACCATGACACGCCCGCCCGGCAATATGAGGAGGCGGGGCTGACCGCCCGCCACATCCTCGCCACCGCCCTATCCGCCCTCGGCCGCGACACCCGCGAGGCGCGGGCATAGCGGCGGCCGTTGACTTGCAGCCCGATCGGCTGGACCCTCCCGCACTCGACCGAAACCCGCCCGCGGGACCCACGCCATGACCAAGATCCGACTGACCGCAGCGCAGGCCCTGGTGCGCTGGCTCGCCGTTCAGCAGACGGCGCCCGGCGTGCCCTTCATCGCCGGCTGCTGGGCGATCTTCGGCCATGGCAATGTCGCGGCGCTCGGCGAGGCGCTGCATGGCATCGGCGCGGCGCTGCCGACCTGGCGCGGCCACAGCGAGCAGGGCATGGCCCATGCCGCGATCGCCTTCGCCAAGGCCAGCAACCGCCGCCGGGCCATGGCGGTCACCACCTCGATCGGGCCGGGCGCGCTGAACCTGGTTACGGCGGCGGGGGTGGCCCATGTCAACCGTCTGCCGGTGCTGCTGCTGCCGGGCGACGTGTTCGCCAGCCGCCTGCCCGACCCCGTGCTGCAGCAGGTGGAGGATTTCCAGGACGCCACGGTGAGCGCGAATGACTGCCTGCGCCCGGTCAGCCGCTATTTCGACCGCATCCAGCGCCCGGAGCAGCTTCTGGCGGCCCTGCCGCGGGCAATGGCGGTGCTGACCGATCCGGCCGAGTGCGGGCCGGTCACCCTGGCGCTGTGCCAGGATGCCCAGGCCGAAGCCTATGACTGGCCGGAATCCTTCTTCCGCCCCCGGCTGTGGCCGGCACGCCGGCCGCGGCCCGATCTCGGCGAGCTGGCGGCCGCGGCCGCC
>CAZEQG010000065.1:0-10209 GCA_964514295.1 uncultured Alphaproteobacteria bacterium | reverse complement strand
CGCCAGCGGGCCCGGGCGCCGCCTCAGGCCCGCCACGCGGCGCCAACATGGTGGCCGCCTGCCACGACTGCCACGGCCGGGCCCGGCGGCAGGACTCGCTGCTCTATCCGCCGCCTGCCTACCGCCTGCCCTGACCCAGGCCTCAGCCGGCCGCCCGGCAGATCGCCTGGAACAGCCGGCCGAGCGCCAGGGCGCCCACCTCGCGCCCCTTCCGGTCGGTATCGACGCGGTGGACGACCACCAGGTCGAGCGAGGGCACCACCAGCAGCACATGCCCGCCGACACCGCGCGCCGAATAGGCATCGGCCGGCAGGATGGCGTTGGGATAGTGGACGCCATCGCGGCACACCCACCACATGTATCCGTAGGCGCCCGAGGCACCACCGACCGACCACGGCATCACCGAGCAGCGCACCCAGTCCTGCGGCACCACCTGCGCGTCCTGCCAGCGGCCGAGGTTGAGCCACAGCAGCCCGAAGCGCGCCAGGTCGCGCGCCGACAGGCGGAACGGATAGGCGCGATGGCGGCTCTCGGGCGCCTCGACATATTCGCCGTCGCTGGGGCGCCAGTCCTCCATGCCCAGCGGGGTGGCGATGCGGTCGGTGAAGTCCTGGTGGATGGCGCGCCCGGTAACCTGCTCGTAGATCGTGCCAAGCGCGTTGAAATCCCAGTTGTTGTAGAGCCAGAAGGTGCCGGGCGGGTGGCTGTGGCGCGGCTCCTTGATCATCTTCATCCAGGCGCTCTCATAGCCGGCCGGGTGGAAGATGCCGGAGCGCGCCGTCAGCAGGTCGAACACCGTGGCCTGGCGCTCGACATGGCTGAGGCGCAGATGGTCGTCGATGTCGAGCCGCTCGAGCGTGGCGCCAAGGTCGATCTCGCCATCGCCGACCGCGATCCCGATCAGCGCGCTCAGCAGGCTTTTGCGGATCGAGTGGCACATGTAGCGGTGGGTGGTGTCGCCGCGCTGCCAGACGATCCTGCCGGCGCGCAGGATCATCACGCAGTCGCTGGCCTGGCCCGCGACCAGTTCCTCGATCCGCGCGATGTCGGCGGCGGCAAATCCAGCCGCCTGCGGGGATGAATGGGATTCCAGCCCGAGGCGGGCGGGAGCCGATTGCATCGCGTCCATGGCCGTGATCCCTTAGCGTCCGTTCGCCGCAGTAAGGACCACGGGGGAGACAGCATGGCAAGGACCGTCCTGACCGGGATGATGAGCCACGAGACCAACACCTTCTCGATCATTCCGGCCGACGAGGCGGAGTTCCGCCGCCGTGCCTGGTTCGAGGCCAACCAGATCCCGGCCGCCTATCGCGGCACCCGCTCCTCGCTCGGCGCCACCTTCGAGGCGGCGGAGAAATATGGCTGGCGGCTGGTGCATCCGATCGCCTGCGCCGCCAACCCCTGCGGCAAGGTGACCGACGCGGTGTTCGACAAGGTCTGCGGACTGCTGCTGGCCGCCGCCGAGGGGGTGGACGGGGTGCTGCTGCACCTGCACGGCGCGATGGTGACCGAGAGCAATGAGGATGGCGAGGGCGAGCTGCTGGAGCGGCTGCGCCGGCGCATCGGCCCCCAGGTGCCGGTGGTGGTGACGCTCGACCTGCACGCCAATGTCACCGACCGGATGTGCCGCAACGTGCAGGCGCTGGTCCCCTACCGGACCTACCCGCACATCGACGGCTACGAGCGGGCGCATCAGGGTGCCGCCCTGCTGGAGCGGGCGATGGCGGGGGAGATCCGGCCGCGCATGGTGCTGGCGCGCCGGCCGCTGCTGACCGGGCTGAACCATGGCCGCACCCAGGAGGGGCCGATGCTGGAGCTGATCCAGCGCTCAGAAAAGCTGGAGGCCGATGGCGACGTGCTGTGCGTGTCGGTATGCTCCGGCTTCCAGCTCGCCGACATCCACGATATCGGGCCGACCGTCGCGGTCGCCTATGACGAGGGGGCCGATCCCGGCGGCCGCCACGCCACCCGGGTGGCCGAGGCGTTCATGGACTTTGCCTGGAACACCCGCGACTATGAGAGCGTGCACCCGACCCCGGTGCCCGAGGCCATGGCCATGGCCAAATCCGGCGAGGGCCGGCCCGGCAAGCCGCTGGTGATCGCCGACCCGGCCGACAATCCGGGCGGCGGCGGCTATGGCGATTCGACCGTGCTGCTGGGGGCGATGATCGCCGCCGATCTGCAGAACGCCATCTTCCACCCGATCGTCGACCCGGCCGTGGTGCGCGAGGCGATGGCGGCCGGGGTGGGGGCGACCATCACCACCCGCCTCGGCGGCAAGACCGACCCCAGCCTTGGCGGCGGGCCGCTCGCCGTCAGCGCCCGGGTGCGGCTGCTGTTCGACGGCCAGTTCATCGCCTGGGGGCCGATGGGCGGCGGCACGCCGCGCGACACCGGGCCGACGGCGGTGCTGCAGATCGGCGGCATCACGGTGGTGGTGATCACCAACAACCAGCAGACCAATGATCTCGGCTACTTCACCTCGGTCGGCATCGATCCGGCCCGGGCCTCCACCATCGGCCTGAAGAGCGCGCATCACTTCCGCGCCGCCTTCGAGCCGATCGCCCGCCAGGTGATCGTGGTCGACAGCGGCGCGCTTTGCGCCCGTGATGTAAGCAAGCTGCCATTCCGGAACGTGCGCCGGCCGATCTGGCCGCTCGACCAAGTGGCTTGACGGTTGTGCGTTGCGGCATAACCGGGTACGGATGATCCAACGGACTCGACGACAGGGAGTTTCAACCATGAAGACGATGCGCTTGCCCCTCCTCGCCGCCGCCCTTCTGGCGGGCACGGCGCTGGTGCCGCCGGCCGAGGCGGCGACGCCCAAGGATGCGCTGGTGATGGCCTACAACATCGACGCCATCCTGACCTTCGACCCGGCCCAGATCGGCGAGGTGGTGACCGACGAGCTGCTGGTCAACGCCTGCGATTCGCTGGTCAACCAGGGCGTGCTCGACCCCACCCAGCAGACCCCCGGCCTGGCCGAGAGCTGGGAGGTGTCGCCCGACGGCAAGACCTTCACCTTCAAGATCCGCAAGGGGTTGAAGCATCCCTCCGGCAACCCGGTGACGGCCCATGACGCCGCCTGGTCGATCCGCCGCGTGCTTTGGCTCGGCTTCGGCAATGCCGCCCAGTACACCGAATGGGGCCTGACGGCCGAGAAGGTGGAGGAGCAGGTGGTGGCGAGCGACGACCACACGCTGAAGATCAACGTTCCGGAAGCCTGGCCGACCAAGCTGTTCCTCAGCGTGCTGACCGGCCGCCAGGGCGTGATCCTGGACCGCAAGACGATCGAGCCGCACATCGTGGTGAAGGACGGCAAGTCCGACCACGGCAATGCCTGGCTGAAGACCAACACCGCCTGCATCGGCCCCTTCGCGCTGACCCGCTGGACCGCCAACGACACGGTGATCCTGACCGCCAACAAGGACTACCAGGGCGAGCGCAAGCCGCATGTCCGGCGCGTCATCGTCCGCCACGTGGTGGAAAGCGCGGCCCAGCGCCTGCAGCTCGAGAAGGGCGACGTCGACATCGCCCGCGACCTCAACGCCGAGGATCTGGCGGCGGTCGACAAGAACCCGAAGCTGCGCATCGCCAAGACCCTGCGCCACCAGCTCAACTACATCGGTGCCAATCTCGCGCACCCGGTCCTGGCCAACCCCGATGTGCGCCTCGCGATCAAGTACCTGATCGACTACAAGGGCCTTGCCGACACGGTGCTGCGCTATGAGGGGCAGACTTGGCAGACCTTCGCGCCCAACGGCGCCTTCGGTGCGTTGCCGCCGGAAGAGGGTGCGAACACCTTCAAGCTCGACTTTGACAAGGCCAAGGCGCATCTGGCGAAGTCCGGCGTGCCGGCCGACCAGCTCAAGTTCAAGCTGATGATCGGCACCGGCAGCGTCGCCCGCGACATCGCCCAGCATTTCCAGGAGAACGCCCGCAAGGTCGGCATGGCTGTGGAAATCGAGCAGATGGCGACCGGCACCATGTTCTCGAAGATGCGCGCGCGCGATTTCGACCTCGCCTATCTCGGCTGGTCCCCCGGCTACCCGGATGCCAACGCCAATGCCTCGCGCCATGTCTTCAACCCGGACAATCGGGCCGAGGCGAAGCAGACGATGTTCCTGTCCTGGCGCGCCAGCTACAACAATGACGAGATGAACAAGCTGGTGATGGCGGCTCGCCTGGAGAAGGACGAGAACAAGCGGGTGGCGATGTACCACCAGATCCAGCGCAACTTCATGCAGGACGGCCCCTTCGCCTACATCTTCCAGCAGTATCGCCAGATCGCGATGAATGCGCAGGTGAAGGAGATCAGCCAGAACCCCTTCAAGGTCTGGTACAACACGGCCGTAAAGTAGGCGGCCTGTGGCCGACACGGCTCTGCGCGCGGCGGGACGGGAAGCCCCCGCCCGCCCGCGCGTCCCGGCACTGGTGCGCACCATCGGCCGGCAGGCGATCTCGGTCGCCTTCACCCTGTTCGGGCTGCTCGCCATCACCTTCACGATCGGGCGGCTGCTGCCGCTCGATCCGGTGATCGCGATCATCGGCGACGATGCGCCGCAGTCGACCTATGACATGGTCTACAAGCAGCTTGGCCTCGACAAGCCGCTCTACGAGCAGTTCGCCATCTTCGTCTGGAACATGATGCAGGGCGATTTCGGCAATGCGCTGTTCACCGGCAACCGGGTGGCGGCCGATCTGGCGCGGGTGTTCCCGGCCACCATCGAACTGGCGACGGTTGCCCTGGTGATGGGGGCGACGCTGGGCATCGGGTTCGGCGTCGCGGCGGCGGTCTACCGCGGCACGCTGTTCGACCATCTGGTGCGCTTCATCGGGCTGATCGGCTATTCCGCCCCCACCTTCTGGCTCGGCCTGATGGGGCTGGTGCTGTTCTACTCTATGCTCGACTGGGTTGGCGGCCCCGGACAGCTCGATGTCGGCTACATCGATCTGGTGGAGCCGATCACCGGCATGCTGCTGGTCGATTCGATCCTGCAGGACGAGTGGGAGGTGTTCTGGAACGCCGTCAGCCACATCATCCTGCCGGCCTCCATCCTCGGCTATGCCTCCACCGCCTACATCGCGCGAATGACGCGGAGCTTCATGCTGGAACAGCTTTCCCAGGAATACATCATCGCCGCCCGCGCCAAGGGGATGACCGGCACCCGCGTGGTGTGGCGCCATGCCTTCCCCAACATCCTGGTGCAGCTCATCACCGTGGTGGCGCTGACCTATGCCTTCCTGCTGGAGGGGGCGGTGCTGACCGAGACGGTGTTCGCCTGGCCGGGGTTCGGGCGCTACCTCACCCTTGGCCTCTTGGCCGGCGACATGAACGCGGTGCTGGCCAGCGTGCTGATCATCGGGCTGACCTTCGTCGGGCTCAACCTGCTCTGCGACGTGCTCTACCGGGTCCTGGACCCGCGCACGCGATGAGTGCCACGCTGCCCGCCGCACCGGGCCTGCGCGCTTGGCTGCGCGCCGAAACGCCAAGCTCGGTCAACCATGCCCGCGCCCAGCGCCTCTATTACGGCTGGCTGCGCTTCGGCGACAACCCGCTGGCGCTTCTCGGACTGGCGATCATCGTGTTCCTGGTGGCCATGGCGCTGCTCGCCCCCCTTCTCGCCCCCTTCGATCCCTTTGCGCAGTCGCTGAGCAACCGCCTGCAGCCGCCCTCTGCCGCGCACTGGATGGGCACCGACGAGCTTGGCCGCGACATCCTGAGCCGCCTGCTCTACGGCTCGCGGATCACGCTCTACATCGTCTTCCTGGTGGCGATCATCGTCGGCCCGATCGGCCTTCTGGTCGGCACCGTGGCGGGCTATTTCGGCGGCTGGGTCGACATCGTCCTGATGCGGGTGACCGACCTGTTCCTCAGCTTCCCGTCGCTGATCCTGGCGCTGGCTTTCGTCGCCGCCCTCGGACCGTCGATCGAGAACGCCATCATCGCCATCTCGCTGACCGCCTGGCCGCCGATCGCGCGTCTCGCCCGGGCCGAAACGCTGACCATCCGCTCCTCGGACTACATCGCCGCGGCGCGCCTGCAGGGCGCCTCCGCCGCCCGCATCATCGTCAAGCACGTGATGCCGGTCTGCGTGCCCTCGGTGGTGGTGCGCATCACGCTGAACATGGCCGGCATCATCCTGACCGCGGCCGGCCTCGGCTTCCTCGGCCTGGGGGCGCAGCCGCCCAGCCCGGAATGGGGCGCGATGCTGTCGACCGGCCGGCAGTACATGCTCGGCGCCTGGTGGCTCGCCGCCATGCCGGGGCTTGCCATCCTGTCCTGCAGCCTCGCCTTCAACCTGTTCGGCGACGGGCTGCGCGACGTGCTGGACCCGCGCAACGCATGACCGCGCCCCTGCTCGAAGCCCGCAACCTGTGGGTACGCATCCCCACCGCCCAGCGCCTGGTCGAGGCGGTGCGCGGCATCAGCTTCACGGTCGGCCGCGAGAAGGTGGGGATCGTCGGCGAATCGGGCTCCGGCAAGTCGATGACCGGGCGTGCGGTGATGCGGCTGACCCCGCCCAACGCCCGCATCGATGCCGATGTGCTGCGCTTTGCCGACATCGACCTGACCAGCGCCAGCGAGCGCGTGATGCGCCAGGTCCGCGGCCGGCGCATCGCGATGATCCTGCAGGATCCGAAATACTCCCTGAACCCCGTGCTCACCGTCGGCAGGCAGATCGCCGAAGCCTTCCTGATCCACCGCCGCGTCGCCTGGGCCGAGGCCAGGGAGCGAACCCTCGCCATGCTGGATGCGGTGCGCATCCGCAACCCCCGCCGCGTCTTCGACCTCTACCCCCATGAGGTGTCGGGCGGCATGGGCCAGCGCATCATGATCGCGATGATGCTGATCCCCGAACCGGACCTGATCATCGCCGACGAGCCGACCTCCGCGCTCGACGTGACGGTGCGCCTTCAGGTGCTGGCGATCCTGGACGATCTGGTGACCGACCGCGGGCTGGGGCTGATGTTCATCAGCCACGACCTGAACCTGGTCGCCACCTTCTGCGACCGGGTGATCATCATGTATGCCGGGCGCATCATGGAGGAGCTGCCGGCGGCCGAGCTGGAACGGGCGCAGCACCCCTATACCCGGGCGCTGCTGGAATCCCTGCCCCGCCCCGGCGAGCGGCGGGACAGGCTGGCCGTGATGCGCCGCGACCCGGCCTGGCTTGGAGCGTGAGATGACGCAGGCAATGATCGCGGTCGATGACCTGCGCGTCACCTTCGGTGCCGGCGACAGCCTGGTGCATGCGGTCGATGGCGTGTCCTTCGCCGTGCAGCCGGGCGAAACCTTCGGGCTGGTCGGGGAATCGGGCTGCGGCAAGTCAACCATCCTGCGCGCGCTGTCCGGCCTGAACCCGGACTGGAGCGGCAGCATCCGCTTCGACGGCCAGCCGGTCGGCGCCCGGCGCGACAAGGCGTTCTACAAGTTCGCCCAGATGGTCTTCCAGGACCCCTACGGCTCGCTGCATCCCAAGCACACGGTCTACACCGCGCTGATGGAGCCGATCACCATCCACGCCATCCCCGACGGCGAGGCGGTGATCGACCGGGTGCTGCGCGAGGTGGGGCTGGGGCCGCAGTTCCGCTTCCGCTATCCCCACCAGCTCTCGGGCGGCCAGCGCCAGCGCGTGGCGATCGCGCGCGCCCTGGTGATCCGCCCGCGGGTGCTGCTGCTGGACGAGCCGACCTCCGCCCTCGACGTGTCGGTCCAGGCCGAGATCCTGAACCTGCTGACCGAGATCAAGCAGGCCGAGGGGCTGACCTATATCCTGGTCAGCCATGATTTCGGCGTGATCTCGCACATGTGCGACCGCATCGCCGTGATGAATCAGGGCCGCATCCTGGAAATGCTGAGCTTCGAGGACCTGACGCAGGACCGCATCCAGCACGACTACACCCGCCGCCTCTATCAGGCGTCGGCCGGCTACAGCCGGCGCCTGGCCAAGGACACGGCCGAGTTCATCGACGCCTGAGCGGCCGCGGCCGGCTACAGGTGCTGGCCGCCGGTCAGGAACATCTCCGTGCCGGTGGCATAGCCGAAGCCGTCCGGATCGCACAGCGCGTAGATGGCGTTGGCCACATCCTCGGGCGTGCCCATGCGGCCCATCGGGATGCGCGGCACGAGCATCTCATAGTCGGGCCCGACCATGGCGGTCTCGATCTCGCCGGGGGCGATCGCGTTCACCCGCACGCCAAGCTGGGCGAACTCCGCCGCCATCTCGCGCGTCAGTGCCGACAGCGCCGCCTTGGAGACGGCATAGGCCGACCCCGCGAAAGGGTGGATCTGGTGCCCGGCGATCGAGGTGACGTTGACGATCGCCCCCCGCCCCCGGCGCAGCGCCGCGGCAAAGCCCCGCGCCAGCCGCAGCGGCGCGAACAGGTTCAGCTCGAACACCCGGTGCCAAAGATCGAGGTCACCGTTGAGGCAGCCCAGCCGCTCCCTGGTCTCCGTCTTCGGCGACCAGCCGGCATTGTTCACCAGGGCATGCAGCCCGCCGCCGCCCAGCGCCGTGACCGCGCGCTCGACGAATTCGGCGGTGGCGGCGGGGTCGAACAGGTCGGTCGGAATATGCTCCACCCACACCGGGTTGCGCCGGCATTCCGGCGGAATCTCTTCCCGGCTGCAGGTGACCAGCCGCCAGCCGCGCGCCATGAACAGCTTGGCGGTCGCATGGCCTATGCCGCGGCTGGCGCCCGTGACCACACAGTTGCGGATCTCCGACATGCGCCGGAGGCTAGCGCAGTCAACGGACGGCGACCACCTTGAAGGTGCGCTGGTGGCCGTCATGCTCGGTGATCGAGACGTATTCGCCCGGCACGAAGCGGTGGCGGTCAAAGCGGAAGATGGCCTCGTCGTCCTCGTCGCCCGGGGCGTAGGAGAACACCCACCGCCCGCCCGGCAGGCGGACCAGAAGCCCGACCTCGTCGGTGCCCCCGCCCCAGAAGCGCCGCACGGTGCAGAGCTGGCGGAACTGCTTCCAGCCCTCGCCATCCAGATGCCCCTCGTCGTCGAGCGGCGCCTTGAATTCGTAGCCGTGGCTGGCGCTGCCTTCCGGAAACTCCGGATTGCGCGCCAGTTCCAGCCGCACGGTCTTCAGCCCCGGCATCTCAATGCGCCATCAGCACGGCCAGCCGGTCATCCGACATCAGCCGCCGGGTGGCACCGCCGAAGATCAGCCGGCGCAGGCGGCTGTGGCTGTAGGCGCCCATCGCCAGCAGGTCGACCGCGGCGGCAACCGCCCCATCGGCCAGCGCATCGCCCGCCGCCGCCGCCGATCCCGGCACATTGGCGACATCGGCCTTGATGCCGTGGCGGTCGAGATAGGCGATCAGGGCGTCGGCGCCTTCGCCCAGGGTATCGTCGGGCGATGCCGCGAACACGGTCACCCGGGCGGCCCCGCGGGCAAAGGGCAGCACGGCGGCAACCGCGCGTGCCGCCTCGGCGCTGCCGTTCCAGGCGATGCCGACATGCCGGGTGAGGCTCGCCGGCGGCTTCTCGGGCGCCAGCAGCACCGGCCGCCCGGTCGACACCAGGGCCGATTCCAGGATCGATTCGAGGTCGCCACCGCCGTCCTCGCGGGCCCGGGCGATCACGATCACGTCGGCCAGCCGGCCGAGCCGCGCGACGGAGTCGGCGCCAGAACCCACCGTCTCGCGGTAGCTGGTCTTAACCCCTGCCTCGTCCTTCCAGGCGTCATAATAGGCGCGGGCCTGCTTTGCCCGGGCGGCAATGTCGGCCTCGGCGGCCGCGATGATCTGCTGCGCGACCAGGCCGACCGACGCCTCGCCCATGGCCATCACCATCTCGGTCGGGTCAGGCTTCAGGTGCACCACGTCGACGACGGCGTCAATCTGCCGGCCGGCAACGGCTGCCGTCGCCAGGGTCCGCTGATCGGACGCGTCACCGACGACGACCGCCAGAACCACATTGATAGCCATTGACGTTTCCTCCGAATGCGATTGACGGACATTAGCGTTGCGGCCCGGCGGTCGCGTTGACGTGGATCAAAGCCGCCGCCAGCGCCGCCGCCGGGCCGCTGCTGGCATCGATCGCCAGCCAGTCCCGCGGCGGCCGGACATGCCGCGCCTGGGCGTCGACCACCGCCGGCGTGGCGTCGGAGGCATCGCCCTGTCTTCCGGCGACCCGGCGCTTGCAGGCCTCGGGATCGGCGGTCAGCCACAGGCCGAGGAAGGGCACCT
>CAZEQG010000064.1:0-10294 GCA_964514295.1 uncultured Alphaproteobacteria bacterium | reverse complement strand
AGGCGACGGCCCGGCCCTCGGCCAGGCGGGCGAGGCCGCCGGCGCTGCCGCCGCCCGACAGCACGGCAAGGCCGCTGCCGGATTCCCGCAAGGCCCAGTCCAGCAGCGGATCATGGCTGCCGGCCACCACCGGCGGCGGCGCGGCCAGATGTTTCGCGGCGCCGGGATAGTCCACCGATTCGGCGACCCAGCGCTCGATGAGCTGGCGCGGGAACAGCAGTTTTCCGCCGATGCGCGCGACCGGCATCCGCCCGGTGCGCGTCAGTTCATAGACCGTGCGCTCACGCAGCCTCAGATACTGGGCGACCTCCGCCACCGTCATCAGGGCGGGCGGCCAGCGCGCGTCCATCGCCGTCAGCCGGCCGCCTTCAAGCTGGCGACCAGGGCGGCGAGCTGGTCGGTGGCGATGCCCCAGCCCTCGTGAAAGCCCATCGCCTCGTGCTTCCCGCGGTCGGCGGCATCCTTGTGCAGCAGGCGGGCGGTGTAGCGCGTACCGCCCTCCGCCAGCGCCTCGAAAGTCAGGATGGCGGTGAAGAAGGGGCTGGCGGCGGGGCGCCAGCCCGGCTCCAGCGCGTCGGTGAAGACGAGGCGGCGGGGCTCCTCGACCTCAAGATAGACGCCGCAGGAGGCATGCTCGGCGCCGTCGGGGCCGCGCATCACCGTGCAGAAATGCCCGCCCGGCCGCAGGTCGATGCGGCATTCCGGCGTGGTCCAGGGCGGCGGGGTGAACCACCGCACGATGTGCTCGGGCCGCGTCCAGGCCCGCCAGACGAGGATTGCCGGAGCGTCGATGACGCGCGAGATCACCAGGTCGCGGGCCGGATCTGCGGCCGGCGGGCCGCCCGCCGGCCCCGCCATGTGCTTCGCCTGTGCTCCATCAGCCATCCCTGCCACGGCCATCCTCCCCTGCCTGCGCGTCGTTCCGACAGTCTGCCAGCCGCTCCGCGGCGGGCGGTTCAGCCGAGCCGGTTGATGCCGTCGAAGGCGGCCGTCTTGTAGCACTCGGCGAGCGTGGGATAGTTGAAGACGGTGTTGACGAAGTAGTCGATGGTCCCCTTGTGGGCCAGCACCGCCTGGCCGATGTGCACGAGTTCAGAGGCACCTTCGCCGAAGATGTGGACGCCCAGAAGCTCGCGGGTTTCCAGGTTGAAGATCAGCTTCAGCAGGCCTGTGGTGTCGCCGATGATCTGGCCGCGGGCGATCTCGCGGTAATTGGCCTTGCCGATCTCGTAGGGCACGCCCTCGGCGGTCAGCTCCTCCTCGTTTCGCCCGCAGGTGCTGATCTCGGGAATGGTGTAGATGCCATAGGGGAACAGCGCCGGCACCGCCGTTGCCGGCACCCCGAAGGCCGCGCAGGCGGCAAGCCGCCCCTGCTCCATCGAGGTCGAGGCGAGGCTGGGAAAGCCGATCACGTCGCCGGCGGCGAATATGTGCGGCACGGCGGTCTGGAACCGGTCGTTCACGGCCAGGCGGCCGCGGTCGTCGGCGCTGAGCCCGGCCGCCGCCAGGTTGAGGGCATCCGTCGCCCCGGTGCGGCCGATGCTGTAGAGCGCCTTCTCGGCGAAGATCTGCTTGCCGCTGGCCAGCACGATCTTCACCCGCGGCCCCTTGTCGTCCTCGATCGGCTCGATCGAGCGCACCTCCTCGCCCAGCCGCAGGGTGACGCGGTTCTGGTGCATGGCATAGGTCAGCGCCTCGATCACCTCGTGGTCGATGAAGGGCAGCAGGCGGCTGCGCTTGTCCACCAGCGTCACCCGCACGCCGAGCGCGGCAAAGATGGTGGCATATTCGCAGCCGATCACCCCGGCCCCGATCACCACCATGCTGCGCGGCAGGCGCCTGACCGACAGGATGTCGTCGCTGATGATCACCCGGTCGCCGTCGAAGGGGATGTGCGGATCGCGGGTGGCATGGGTGCCGGTGGCGATCACCACATTGGCCGCGCTGACGTCGCGGTGGCCCTGGCCGCCCACCAGGTTCAGGCGCACGGTGTGGGGATCGACGAAGCTGGCCGAGGCCTCGAACATCTCGATGCGGTTGCGCATGAGCTGGTGGCGCGTCACGTCGATCTCGTGCCGGATCACATGGGCGGCCCGGAACAGCAGGTCCTCCATGGTGATGTTCTGCTTCACCGCATAGGAGCTGCCGTAGATGCCTCGCTCGCGGTAGCCGGACAGGTGCATCACGGCTTCGCGCAGGGTCTTGGACGGGATGGTGCCGGTATTGATGCACACCCCGCCGATCACCGCCTTGTTCTCGACGATGGCGACCCGCTTGTTCAGCTTGGCCGCCTGGATCGCTGCCCGCTGGCCCGCCGGGCCGGAGCCCATGACGATCAGATCATAGTCGTAGCCGCCCATCTTCGCGCCGCCCCCGCCGGTTGTCCTCCAGCCGCCAAGAAGTCACGCCGACACAATACCTGCGCGTTGCCTTTTCCGATAGGACCACCGATAGTCCCGGCGATGTTCCGCCCCGCCCTTTCCTGCCTGTTGCTGCTGGCCCTTTGCGGCTGCAGCTGGTTCGACTGGTTCGCCAGCCCGCCGGCGCCGCCTTCCGTCAGCCCGGCCCAGGCCCGCGCGATCGCCTATGAGGTGGTCCGCCAGGCCGAGCGCGACGCCGCCCCGCGCAGCGATCCCCAGGCCCAGGAGCAGGCGCGGCGCCTCGAAAGGCTGGAACAGCGCATCGACAAGGTGGACGACCTGCTGCGCCGGCAGGGCAATGGCATGGCCGCGCCGGCCGCCGGCGCGGCGAAGGCGGAAGTTGCGAAGCCCGAGCCGCCGCCGCGCCCGCAGCCCGCCAGCCCGCCCCCCGGCCTGCCCGACAGCGAGCTGCCGCAGCTCCATGCCCGGATCGAGCGGATGGAGCGTCGGGTGGTCGAACTGCAGCGGCAGATCGACACGGTGACACCGGCACCCGCCGATCCGCGCCGGCGTGGCCTGCACCTCGCCTCCTACCGCAGCCACCCGGCCGCCATGCGGGGCTGGGAGACGCTGTCGCGCAAATACCGCCCGGCGCTGGACGGGCTGGAGCCCACACTGGTCGAGGTGGATACCCTGGGCGGCCACTTCGTGCGCCTGGTCACCGGCCTCGACCTTACCGCCACCAAAGCCGAGGAGATCTGCCGCGCGATCCGCGCGCGCGGCGGCTACTGCGCCTTCGTGCCGGTCGACGGCTGAGCCGGCACGACAGGGCGGCTCATGAAGCGCGGCGGCCACAGTGCCGTCAATTCGATTCAACTCCCGTCCAATCCGGGTCTTGTCCTATGGACAAACGCACGGCCTGAACCCACCATGAAGGGATGCGTCGCAGAAACCTGATCGAGGTCGGGGCACGGTTCAAAGCGGTGTCCCGCAGCATGTATGGAAAGCCCCGGACCACCGTGTGGCGGGTGGCGGCGGTGTCGACCCGCGCGGACGGGCTGGTGCATGCCACCCTGATCGACGTGCAGAACCCGTCGACGATGAAGACGCTGGCGGCGGCGGCGCTGCTGGACCGGCGCAATTTCCTGCCCGATGACAACGCACTGGAATCGCTTGCCAGCTAGCCCGCCGGGCCGCCAGGCCGGGCGCTGCCTCGCGCTGCCGCAACGGCGGGCCGGCGGGGTTATCGTTTCGTTAACCAAATCGCCATACAAATTATTGCCGAGCCGCGATAGGCTTAACCACTCTGTCATCACCACACTGTGCCGGTCGAATGCGCCTGCTTCTTGCTGATGATCACGAGCTGTTCGCCGAACTGGTGCAGGCCGCCCTGCAGCGCGAGGACCCTGGCACCATCGTCGAGACCGTGGGCGACTATGCAGGGGCCGAGGCAAGGGTGCGCGCCATGCTGGGCGGCAGCCAGCCGGTGATCGACATCCTGCTGCTTGACGTGCAGATGCCCGGCATGAACGGGCTGTCGGGGCTGAGGCGCATGCGCATGCTGGCCCCCGACCTGCCGGTCGCCATCATTTCGGGCACCATCACGCCGGTCGAGGCCCGCGGCTTCATCGCCGAAGGGGCGACCGGCTTCATTCCGAAGACGATGGGCGTGCGCGAGCTGAGCTCGGCCATCGCCGTGATGGTGGATGGCGACCGCTTCCTGCCGCCCTTCCTGATGCTCACGGCCGAGGTGTCCCAGGCGCTCGGGCCCACGCCCAAGGCCAGCGACGCCTTCTCCGAACTGACGCCGCGCGAGACCGATCTGCTGTGGCAGGTGGCGGAGGGCTGGTCGAACAAGCAGATCGCCCGCAACCTGAAGCTGGCCGAACCCACGGTGAAGACGCATCTGACCAATCTCTACCGCAAGATCGGCGCGCGCAGCCGCACCGATGCCGCGCGCATGGCCTTCTCCGCGATGGGCGACGGGTCGGGCCGGACGCAGCCGGCCTGACCCCCTCGGCCGGGCGATCCCCCGGGCCTACCCCGCGGCCAGCGGCGCGCCGAGCGACCAGAGATGGCCGAAGGGATCGCGCAGCTTGCCGAAACGGTCGCCCCAGAACATGTCGGCCATCGGCATCACCACCGTGGCCCCGGCCGCCACGGCCCGGTCAAACAGCGCATTGGCCTCGGCCGGGGTGGCAATGCTCAGATGCATGGACACGCTGTTGCCGCCGACCGCGACCGGATTCTTTTCAAGCCCTTCGCAGAACTCCGGAAACTCGTCGCTCAGCATCACCACGGCACCGTTGATCAATACCTGGGCATGCATGAGCCGCTTCCCGTCCTCGGCGGGCATGCGCATCTGCTCGCTGGCGCCGAAGGCACGAACATAGAAGTCGATGGCCGCCGCGGCGTCGGACACGGTCAGATATGGCGAAATCGGTGACATGATCATCGCACCCTCCCTGTTGGGACAAGGTGTAACCCGGATTACCCTGATCCAGCGTTGAGGAATTCGTGATGCGGGCGCAACCGGCGGATCGACCGCAACCATGCTTGGCTGCCATGATGGCGCGATGAACGCCTTCGACATCGATCTCGACCGGCTTGCCGCCGACGGCCATCTGGTGCTGGACGGCGTGCTCGCCCCCGATGCCTGCGCCAGCGCCGCCGGGCTGTGGGACAGCGCCGCCTTCCGCACCCGCGTGGTGATGGAGCGCCACGCCTATGGCCGGGGGGAGTACCGCTATTTCGACGACCCGCTGCCGCCGCTGGTGACCGGGCTTCGCCAGCGCCTGTATGCCGGGCTGCTGCCGCTCGCCCGGCGGCAGGCGCCGGCACTGGGGCTCGACATCGACTATCCGGACACGCTGGAGGAGTTCCGCAGCCTCTGCGCCGCCCAGGGCCAGTCCCGGCCGACCTGCCTGCTGCTGCGCTACGGCGCCGGCGACTTCAACAACCTGCACCAGGACCTCTACGGCGAGATCGTGTTCCCCTTTCAGGGGGCGGTGCTGCTGAGCCGGCCGGGGGCGGACTTCACCGGCGGCGAGTTCGTGCTGGTCGAATCGCGCCCGCGCCAGCAATCGGCCGCCACGGTGGTGCCCCTGCAGCAGGGGCAGATGGTGGTGTTCGCCACCCGGCAGAAGATCGTGCAGGGCCGTCTGCGGCCCTATCGCGCCAGCCTGCGCCATGGCGTCAGCCTGGTGCGCTCGGGCAGCCGGACGACGCTCGGCATCATCCTGCACGACGCCCGCTGAGCGGCTTGCGCGGCGGCCGCCCGGGCGCCATATGCAAGGCCATGGGCATGGACCCCACGCGCCTTCCCGACGATGCCGAGGCCGCGCGCAACGAACGCCTGGTCCGCGAGGGGCTGCGCAGCAAGCTGCGGCGCGTGCTTGGCCGCGTGCCCTTCGTGATCGACGCGCTCGCCGCCTGGCACGCCGCCCTGGACCCGGTGACGCCGCGCCGGGTGCGGCTGATCCTGATGGCAGCCCTGGCCTATTTCGTCATGCCGGCCGACCTGGTGCCCGATTTCGTGGCCGTGCTGGGCTATGGCGATGATGCGGCGGTGCTGGCCGGGGCGATCCGCGCGGTCGCCCCGCACATCCACGACATCCATCGCGAGCGCGCCCGCCAGACCGTGGCCGGCCTGTAGCGGCAGCCGCTCAGAGCATGCCCTTCTCGCGGTAGAAGCGCTCGGCCCCCTCGTGCAGGGGGATGGCAAGCCCGGACAGCGCCGTTTCCAGGCGGATGTTGCGGCCCTCGGGATGGCCTGAATCGAGGATGCGGCGCGAGCTTGGATGCCACAGCGCGGTAAGGATGCCATGGATCAGTTCGGCCGAACGGCGGCTGCTGGTCAGCCATTGGGCGCCGACGCTGAGCGTCTCGGCCGCCGGCACGTCCTTGTAGGTGCCCTCGGGAATGCGGGTGAAGGCAAAGAACGGGTGGCTGCGCACGAAGGCATCGCCATCGCCGTCCGACAGCGACAGCAGGCGGATCGGCACCTGTTCGGCCAGATCCTGGACAGCGGCGGTGGGAAAGCCGGCGATGATGGAAAAACAGTCGATCTCGTTGCGCGCCAGGGCATCGGCCGCCGGTCCCGGCATCAGGTAGCGGGCCAGCAGGTCGCTCTCCTTCAGCCCGAAAGCGTCCAGCAGGAACAGCGTGTCGACCAGGGTGCCGCTGCCGCGATCGCCCACCGCCACCCGCCGCCCCCTCAGGTCGCGCACCGAGCGGATGGCCGATTCCGCGCGCACCACCAGATGGATCGATTCGCGGTAAAGGCTGGCGATGGCGCGCAGTTCCTCCAGCGGCCGCTGCCCGTCGAAATTGCGCGTGCCCGTATAGGCCCAATAGGCGATGTTCGCCTGGCAGAGGCCTGATTCCAGCGTGCCGGCGGCAATCCCGCGCACATTGTCGACCGACCCGTTGGTCGCCTGGGCGGCGGCGATCAGCCCCTCGACGCCGCAGCTTCCGCCGCGCTCGCAGTCGCGGCTGCCGGCCGGTTTCGAGATCACCGAGCCGAGCAGGGTGCCAATCGGAAAATAGGTGCCGCTGGTGGAGCCGGTGCCGATGCGGAAGAAGCGCGGCTGTGCCGCCGGTGCGGCCTGGGCCAGCAGCCCTGCCGCCCGGGCGCCGCTGCTCCACCCGGCCAGCCCCGCCCCCAGCAACCCGGCGCCGAACCCGCGACGGCTGAGGAGGCTGGACATGGGACGATGCCCTCCGGATCAGCGCTTCTGGATCATCTGCTCTGGAAGATAGGTGACGATCTCCGGGAAGACCAGAATCAAACCGACCGCGACCACCATAAGAAGGAACAAAGGCAGCGCCGCCCGCGAGATGTAGGCGATGTCATGCCCCGTCATGCCCTGCATCACGAACAGGTTGAAGCCCACGGGCGGGGTGATCTGCGCCATCTCGACCACGATCACCACGAAGATGCCGAACCAGATGAGGTCGATCCCGGCCTGCTGCACCATCGGCAGCACCACCGCCATGGTCAGCACCACCATCGAGATGCCGTCGAGGAAGCAGCCCAGCACCATGTAGAACACCATCAGCGCGATGATCAGCGACAGCTTGGACAGGCCAAGCGTGGCGATCCATTCCGCCAGCCCCCGCGGCAGGCCGGTGAAGCCCATCGCCAGGGTCAGGAAGGCCGCCCCCGACAGGATCAGCGCGATCATGCAGGATGTGCGGGTCGCCCCCAGCAGCCCGTCGACGAACACGGCCCAGCTCAGGCTGCCCTGCGCGCCGGCGATCACCAGCGCGCCGGCGACCCCGAACACCGCCGCCTCGGTCGCCGTCGCGACGCCGCCATAGATCGAGCCCAGCACCGCCAGGATCAGCAGCGCCGCCGGGATCAGATGGCGCGAGGCCACCAGCTTCTGCCACAGGCTGCTGCGCTCGTGCTCCTGCGGCACCTTGCCGGGATTGACCAGCGACCACACCGCGACATAGCCGCTGAACAGCGCCGCCAGCATGATGCCCGGCACCACGCCGGCAATGAAGAGCTGGGCGATCGACACCTCGGCCGTCACGCCATAGACGATCATGATGATCGAGGGCGGGATCAGCAGGCCCAGCGTGCCCGCGCCCGCCAGGGTGCCGACCGCCAGCCGCTCGTCATAGCCGCGCCGGCGCAGCTCGGGCAGGCTCATCTTGCCGATGGTGGCCACCGTCGCCGCCGAGGAGCCGGAGATCGCCGCGAAGATGGCGCAGCCCACCACATTCACATGCAGCAGCCGGCCCGGCAGGCTGCGCATCCAGGGCGCGAGCCCGCTGAACATGTTCTCCGACAGCCGGCTGCGGAACAGGATCTCGCCCATCCAGATGAACAGCGGCAGGGCGGTCAGCGTCCAGCTCGACGCCGCCCCCCAGATCGTCGTCACCATGGCGTCGCCGATCGGCCGGGTGGTGAACATCGCCATCGCAACTGCGCCCACCAGCAGCAGCGACAGCCCGATCCACACCCCCATGCCCAGCAGGCCGAACAGCACCACCAGCACCACGATGGTCAGTTGAAGCTGTTCTACGCCCATGCCGGGAAGGCCTTTCTGCCGCTATTCCGCATGCGCGCCGCCTTCGGCCGCGCCGCTGCCTTCCGGCAGCCGGCGGCCGCTCAGCACGCCTGCCAGCGTGTCGAGCAGGGCGATCGCCAGCACGCTGGTGCCAACCGCCATGCCGGTCTGCGGGATCCACAGCGGTGTCGCATCATTGAGCTGGGAGACGTCGTGGAAGGCATAGCTCCACCACGCCATCTTCACCGAATACCAGGCGAACATCGCCGCCGCCCCTGCCCCCACCACTAGGCAGGCAACCTCCAGGACAAGCCGCGGCCGGCCGGCCAGGCGCTGCAGCACCAGCGTGACCCGGATATGGTCGCCGCGCCCGAAGGTGTAGGCCAGCCCCAGGAAGGAGCTGGCCGCCATGCAGTAGCCGGAATAGGCGTCGGACCCGATGAAGGCGATGTCGATCTGGCGCAGCAGCACGCCCGCCATGATCACCAGGGCCAGCATCACCAGGAACGCCGCCGCGAGCGCGCCGCAGCCAAGATACAGGCGGTCGAGCCACAGGCGCAGCACGGCGGCGGGCCGGCTCACCTTGCCCGCCGCCCGTCCCGGCCGCCCCTCACCGGCGGTACGCGTCGACGATGGCCTTGCCCTCGGCGCCAGCCTTCTGCAGCCATTCCGCCGTCAGCGCCTCACCCAGCTTCAGCCAGCCGTCCTTCAGCGCCTGGGAAGGCTTCTGCACCTTCATGCCCTTGGCGGCGAGCTGCTCCAGATACCAGTTGGTCTTCTCCTCGGAGACCTGCCAGCCGATGCCCTCGGCCCAGGCGGCGGCATCGACCACCGCCTTCTGGGTCGCGGCGTCGAGCGCGGCGAAGGCCGCCTTGTTCACGAAGATCATGTTCTTCGGCAGCCAGGCCTGGACGTCGTAGAAGTGGGTGAGCTGCTCCCACACCTTGCTGTCATAGCCGGTGGAGCCGGAGGAGATGAAGGACTGCACCACCCCGGTCGCCAGGGCCTGGCTCAGCTCGGCCGCCTGGATCGTCACCGGCACCGCCCCGGTCAGCGCCGCCAGCCGCGAGGTGGCGGGGTTGTAGGCGCGGAACTTCACGCCCTTCATGTCATCGATCGTGTTCAGGTCCTTCTTGGCGTAGATGCCCTGCGGCGGCCATGGCACCGCGTAGAGCAGCTTCATGCCCTGCGCATCCAGCGCCTTCTCGATCGCCGGGCGCTGCGCCGCCCACAGCTTCTTCGCCTCGGCATAGGAGGAGGCGAGGAAGGGCACGTTGTCCGCCTCGAACAGCGGGTTCTCGTTGGCCAGGTTGGACATCAGCAGTTCGCCGATCTGCGCCTGGCCGGTCTGCACCGCCCGCTTAATCTCCGGCACCTTGAACAGCGAGGCGTTGGCATGCACCGTGATGGTGAGCTTGCCGCCGCTGTCGGCCTTCACCTTGTCGGCGAATTTCTGAATCGTCTCGGTGTGGAAGTTGGTCGCCGGATAGCCGGTCGGCATGTCCCACTTGGCCTGCGCCGCCGCCGCCTGCCACAGCCCCGGCCCAGCCGCCAGCACCGCCGCCGCCAGGGCGGTCCCGATCATCCTCATGCTCATGTCTCCCTGTTCCCCTGCGGTATGCCGCATTGCCACAAAGGATGCTGACGAAGCCCAGGGCAACCGTCAAGCGATCGGCGCGCCTTCTCCTGCGCGGCGCCTTGGTGCCGTCACGGTGAGGCGCTATCAGTGGCGCCCTGACGGGACCGCGGCTGAAGGTTCGGGACGATGCGGCGATGGGCGGAGCGGGTTGGGGCATTGCGCGGCTGGCGGCGGTGGGGGCTGGCGCTGGCGCTGGGCGGGCTGGCGACGCTGGCGCTGCCGCCGCTGCATCTGGTGCCGCTGCTGCTGCCGGCCTTCTGCGGCCTGGTCTGGCT
>CAZEQG010000063.1:0-10376 GCA_964514295.1 uncultured Alphaproteobacteria bacterium | reverse complement strand
CTTCGTCCCTCGACGGGCTCGGGATGAGGGGCTCAGGGTGAGGCGGAATGGAAGGGTCGGGGCAGTGCTGCCAAAAGACTTTGTCCTCCCAGCCGCCTCATGGTGAGCCCAGTCGAACCATGAGGCGCGGCACCGCCGGTGCGGCCGCCTCCCCCTTCGTCCCTCGACGGGCTCGGGATGAGGGGCTCAGGGTGAGGCGGACTGGAACGGTGGGGGCAGTGCTGCCAAAAGACTTTGTCCTCCCAGCCGCCTCATGGTGAGCTTAGTCGAACCATGAGGCGCGGCACCGCCCGTGCGGCCGCCTCCCCCTTCGTCCCTCGACGGGCTCGGGATGAGGGGCTCAGGGTGAGGCGGACTGGATGGGCGGGGGCAGCTTCAGCAAAGGACACCGCTCCCCCATCCGCCTCATGGTGAGCCCGTCGAACCATGAGGCGCGGCACCGTCCGTGCAGCCGCCCTGCGCTGGCGCGGGGGCTGCGGATGATGCTGTCAGTTGTGCAGGATCTGGCTGAGGAACAGCCGGGTGCGGTCGGACTTGGGGTTGGAGAAGAACTGGTCGGGCGTGTTCTGCTCGACGATCTCGCCATAGTCCATGAAGATCACCCGGTCGGCGACGCGCTTGGCAAAGCCCATCTCGTGCGTGACCACCAGCATGGTCATGCCGGACTCGGCCAGCTCGACCATGGTCTCCAGCACCTCCTTGATCATCTCGGGATCAAGGGCGGAGGTCGGCTCGTCGAACAGCATGATCTTCGGGCTCATGCACAGCGAGCGGGCGATCGCCACGCGCTGCTGCTGGCCGCCGGAGAGCTGGCCCGGATACTTCTTCGCCTGCTCGGGGATGCGCACGCGCTTGAGATACTCCATCGCCACCTCTTCGGCCTGGGCGCGCGGCATCTTGCGCACCCAGATCGGCGCCAGCGTGCAGTTCTCCAGCACGGTCAGATGCGGAAACAGGTTGAACTGCTGGAACACCATGCCGACTTCGCGCCGCACCTGCTCGATGTTCTTCACATTCTGGTTCAGCTCGACCCCATCGACCACGATGCGGCCCTTCTGGTGCTCCTCCAGGCGGTTGATGCAGCGGATCATCGTGGACTTGCCGGAGCCGGAAGGGCCGCAGATCACGATGCGCTCGCCCTGATAGACGGTGAGGTCGATGTCCTTGAGGACGTGGAACTCGCCATACCACTTGTTGACGGCCGACAGCTCGATCACCGGCTGGGTGGAGGCGGCGCTCTGCACCTGGTCGCCGGATGTGGATACCTGGAAGGCGGCTTCAGCGCTCATTCGCCCGAACTCCCTCTGTCAGCGCCGCCGCCCGGCGGCAAGCTTGGTCTCAAGATACTGGCTGTACTTCGACATGGCGTAGCAGAAGAAGAAGTAGATCATCGCCGCGACGAAATAGGGTTCCTTGAACAGTCCCAGCCAATCGCGGTCCTTGCCGGCGGCGTCGACCTGCAGCATCAGGTCCTTCAGGCCGATGATCGCGACCAGGGTGGTGTCCTTGAACAGGCCGATGAAGTTGCTGACGATATTGGGGATCATCAGCTTCAGGGCCTGCGGCATGATGATGAACACGGTGGTCTGCCAGTAGTTCAGCCCCATGGCGGCGGCTGCCTCGTACTGGCCCTTGGGCAGCGCCTGCAGGCCGCCGCGCACGATCTCGGCCATGTAGGCGGCCGCGAACATGCACACCGCCACGATGGCGCGCACCAGCTCGTCGATCTCCAGCCCCGGCGGCATGAACAGCGGGAACATGGTCTTGGCCATGAACAGGATGGTGATCAGCGGCACCGAGCGGACCAGCTCGATGTAGCAGATGCACACCATGCGGATCAGCGGCATGCTGCTGCGGCGCCCCAGCGCCAGCACCACGCCCGAGGGCAGCGCCGTGGTGATGCCGATGCCCGAAATCACCAGGGTCAGGAACAGCCCGCCCCAGCGGTCCGTCTTCACCTCCGGCAGGCTGAAGGAGGCGGTGGCAAGGACGGCCAGTACGAAGGCGCCGCCGGCCACCGCGGCCAGCACCCGGCGCTGCCGCCGGTCATCGCCGGCCGATTGGCCAAGCAGCCCTACCACCACCTCGCCCAGGCTCGCCCGGCGCAACAGGTTGCAGGCGACGTGCAGCCACACCCCGGCAAAGCAGACGAGCGCGAGGGCGAACATCGCGCTGAGGAACCACCCCTTGGAGCCGCCGAGAAACATGTAGGCGGCAAAGAAGGGATAGACGGCGACCACGGTGGCGGCGATCAGGATCTTGCCGGTGACGGGCCTGATCCACAGCGGCGCCATCCACGCCACCAGCACCAGGAAGGCAGTGTCGATGCGCCAGCGCTGGTCCAGCGGATAGGGGCCATAGATCAGCCGCCCCCAATTGGCGAACACCCCTGCCCAGCAGGCTCCCTCCGGGCTGGTGTCCAGGCACTCGCGGCGGTTGGCGGCGGTCCATACCGCCTTCACCACCGCCCATTCGATGAAGGCATCGAGCACCTGGTAGAGAAGCCAGGCCGAGATCACGGTCAGCGCCGTGTTCAGCCAGCCGTTGAACAGGTTGCGCCGCAGCCAGCCGATCGGCCCCACCGTATAGGGCGGCGGCGGCAGGCTGGGCTTGGGCCGGAAGGTCGTCGCAGCGTCGAGCGTGGTCTCGGCCATCTCAGCGCTCCTTCATCTGAACGCGCTTGTTGTAGATGTTCAGCAGGGCCGAGATGACCAGGCTGCAGGTCATGTAGAAGGCCATGGTCGTGGCCACGATCTCGATCGCCCGGCCGGACTGGTTGAGCGAGGTCTGCATCCACACCGCCACCAGGTCCGGAAAGCCGATGGCAACCGCCAGCGAGGAGTTCTTGGTGACGTTGAGGTACTGGCTGATCAGCGGCGGCACGATCGCGCGCATGGCCTGCGGGATGATCACCAGCCGCATGGTCCAGCCCGGCCTGAGGCCAAGCGCATAGGACGCCTCGGTCTGGCCGTGGCTCACCGACTGGATGCCGGCGCGCACATTCTCGGCGATGAAGCAGGAGGTGTAGATCGACAGCGCCACCAGCAGCGCGCAGAAGGACGGCGGCACGAAGGTTCCGCCGCGGAAGTTGAAGCCCTGCAGCTTCGGCACGTCCCAGGCCAGCGGCTGGCCGGTGGCAAGGAACACCAGCAGGGGGGCCAGGACCACCAGGGCGATGCCAGCCAGGATCGAGGGGAAGCGCTCGCCGGTCGCCTCCTGGCGCGCCTTCGCCCAGCGATGCAGCGCGATCGCCGCGATCACCGCCAGCACAAACGTAACGCCGGTCAGCCAGAACAGCGGTCCCGGCAGGGGCGAGGGAAAGAAGAAGCCGCGGTTGTTGAGCACCAGTTCTTCCGTGATGAAGATCGACTGGCGCGGCGGCGGCAGCAGGGCGAACACGCCGAGATACCAGAAGAAGATCTGCAGCAGCAGCGGCGTGTTGCGCAGCAGTTCGACGTACCAGCCGGCCAGCTTGGACACCAGCCAGTTGCTGGACAGCCGCAGCACGCCGACGAAAAATCCCACCAGGGTCGACAGCACGATGGCGCAGACCGACACGATCAGCGTGTTCAGGATGCCCACGGTATAGACGTCGAAGTAGCTGGCGCCGGTGCGGAACTCAATCAGCGTCCAGCCGATGTCGAAGCCGGCGGTGCCGCCCAGGAAGTCGAAGCCGGTGGCCATGCCGCGCTTGGCCATGTTGGCCTGGGTGTTCGTGACCAGGGTCCAGATGACCCAGACCACCGCCCCCACCACCAGGGTCTGGCTGAGCACCGCGCGGATGCGGGTGTCGTACAGCCATGCCATGGATCCGCCGCTCAATTGAGTGGAGTGATCCTTGTCCGCTACAGCCATTGCGCGACCTCCGGGTAGCCCGGGTCATTCACGGGGCCGTCCGCGCACCCGCGCACCCAAATCCTCCTGGGACCGGCGTGTCGGGCGGCATTGCCGCCCGCCGCCCGGTCACGGCCGCACGCGCATCAATCCTGCCACGTGCGGCCGTACCGTGTGGAAGCCGTACCGGCCTAGCGGAACGGCGGGGAGTACATCAGCCCGCCCTTGGTCCACAGGGCGTTCAGGCTGCCGTCGCGCGGGATGTTCACCGGGGTCTTCGGGCCGACGTTGCGCTCGTAGGACTCGCTGTAGTTGCCGACCTGCTTGACGATCCGGTAGGCCCAGTCCTTGTCCAGGCCGAGACCCTTGTTCAGCTCGCCCTCAAGACCGAGCATGCGGCGGATCTCAGGGTCCTTCGTCGTCGCCTTGATCTGGTCGACATTGGCCGAGGTCAGGCCGTATTCCTCGGCGGCGATCATGGTGTTCAGCGACCAGCGCACGATGTCGCCCCACTGGTTGTCACCATGGCGGGTCACCGGGCCGAGCGGCTCCTTGGAGATGGTCTCGGGCAGGATGATGTGGTCATCGGGCTTGGCCATCGCGGCGCGGCGCGAGGCGAGGCCGGACTTGTCGTTGGTGTAGGCGTCGCAGCCGCCCTTCTCGTAGGTCTCCTGCACCACGTTGACGTTCTCGAAGGTGACCGGCTTGAAGGTCATGCCGTTCACCCGGAAGTAGTCGGCAAGGTTCAGCTCGGTGGTGGTGCCGGTCAGCACGCAGATGGAGGCGCCGTTCAGCTCCTTGGCGCTCTTGATCCCGCTCGCCTTGGGCACCAGGAAGCCCTGGCCGTCGTAGAAGTTCACGCCGTGGAAATCGAGGCCGAGCTGGCTGTCGCGCAGGATCGTCCAGGTCGTGGTGCGCACCAGCATGTCCGATTCGCCATTGGCCAGCGCGGTGAAGCGCACCGCCGAGGTGACCGACTGCACGTCGATCTTGTCGGCATCGCCCAGCACCGCGGCAGCGACCGCCCGGCACACGTCATAGTCGATGCCGCGCCACTTGCCCTGGGCGTCCTGCTCGTAGAAGCCCGGCGTCGGGATGCCGACCTGGCAGCGCAGGCGCCCACGCTCCTTCACGATGTCGAGGGTGCTCTTGGTCTGCGCCATCGCCATCTCCGGCGCTCCCAGCGCGGCGACCAGCCCCGCACCGAAGGCGATCATGCTCAAAGTTCTCATGATGGAAACCCCACCTGTTGGTCATGCATTGATGGTCGACGGTTTGCCGACCCGTCTACACTAGCAACCTTCACGCCATGCAGTGAACCGCAAAAAAAGGGGGCATTGAACCGGTGCCGGCGCAGTGTCCTTGCCTGCCGCCTGTGCAGCGCCCCGATGCACTGACCGAAACTTCGGCAGTCATCCTGCCGGAAGGGGCTTTCGGTGCCCGTCGGCTGCCGCTAGTGTCGGCACCTTCCCTTCCCCCTGCCCGGCGAGCGCCCGATGAAGAACCCTGGCCGATTCCGTCCCGACACGCAGATCGCCCATGCCGGGCGGCACCCGCATGACCAGCACGGCGTGGTCAATCCCGCCGTCTACCGGGCCTCGACGATCCTGGCGCCTTCCCTGGCCGCCTTCGAGGCGGCCCGCCAGCCGGACTGGAAGGGCTACCGCTACGGGCGTATCGGCACGCCCACCAGCCGGGCGCTGGAAGAGGCGATTGCCACCCTCTATGGCGCGCCGGACGCGGTCTGCGTGTCCTCCGGCATGGCCGCGATCACGGTGGCCCTGCTGAGCCAGGTGAAGGCCGGCGACCACATCCTGGTCAGCGACAGCGCCTATTTTCCCTGCCGCAAGCTGTGCGACGGCATCCTCGCCCGGATGGGGGTGGAGACCACATATTACGATCCGCTGATCGGCGCCGGCATCGCCGCCCTGATGCGGCCCAACACCAGCGTGGTCTATACTGAATCCCCTGGCTCGCTGACCTTCGAGGTGCAGGACATCCCGGCGATCGCCGCCGTGGCCCACGCCAGCGGCGCGCGCGTGCTGATGGACAACACCTGGGCCACGCCGCTGTTCTTCAAGCCCTTCGAGAAGGGCGTCGACGTCGTGATCGAGGCGGCGACCAAGTATTTCTGCGGCCATTCGGACGTCATGATGGGCATCGTCACGGCCACGCCCGCGGCCATGCCCGGCGTGCGCAAGACCGCGCAGGAGCTTGGCATCTGCTCGGGCGGCGATGACCTCTACCTGGTGCAGCGGGGCCTGCGCACGCTTGGCGTGCGCATCGCCCGCAACCAGGAAACCGCGCTCACCCTGGCGCGCTGGCTGCAGGCCCGCCCCGAGGTGTCGCGCGTGCTCCATCCCGGCCTGCCGGAGGATCCCGGCCACGCCCTGTGGAAGCGCGACTTCACCGGCTCCAGCGGCCTGTTCTCCTTCATCCTGAAGCCGGTCCCCAAGCCCGCCCTCGCCGCCTTCCTGGACGGGCTGGAGCTCTATGGCATGGGGGCGAGCTGGGGCGGCTACGAAAGCCTCATCCTGCCCGGCGATCCGCACCACTACCGCACCGCCACGCCGTGGGAGGAGCCGGGGCAGCTCCTGCGCATCCATGCCGGGCTGGAAGACCCCGAGGACCTGATCGCCGACCTCGCCGCCGGCTTCGAGCGCATGGCCGAGGCCGCGCGCGCCGCGGCATGACCGGCGAGGGGCGGCCAGCGCGAGGTCTTCGTGCAGGACCCCGACGGCTATCTGGTGATGGCGGCCGAGAGCCTGGGCAGCCGGCCGCTGGCGGGATAGTGGGTCAGGCCGGGCGGCTTCGCCCGGCAAGCTCGATCGCCGCCTGCACGGCGACCGGGTAGCCGGCCGCCCCCAGCCCCGCGATCACTGCGGTCGCCACCGGCGAGATCAGCGATTTCTGGTAGATCGCCTCGCGGCGGTGAATGTTGGAGATGTGCAGTTCCACGATCGGCCCGGCGAACATCTTCAGGGCATCGAGGATGGCGACGGAGGTGAAGGTGAAGGCGGCCGGGTTGATGACGATCGCCGCCCCGTCGTCGATCGCCTCGTGGACCCAGTCGATGATCTGGTGCTCGGCATTGGACTGGTGGAAGCGCAAGGCCCGGCCGGCCGCCGCCGCCCGGCACATGGCCTCGACCTCGGCAAGCGTGGTGGTGCCGTAGATCGCCGGCTCGCGCCGGCCGAGGCGGTTGAGATTCGGCCCGTTGATGACCCAGATTGGCAGCATCGCCTCCCCTCCTATTCCTGGTAGCCCATCAGCCGCGGCAGCCACAGCACCAGATCCGGCACGAAGGTGATCAGCGCCAACGCCCCCAGCATGGCGTAGAGGAAGGGCAGCACCTCGACCACGATGTCCCTGAGCGGGCAGCCGGCGATCCGCGTCATCACGAACAGCAGCAGGCCGTAGGGCGGGGTCACCAGCCCCAGCATGATGTTCACCACCACCATGACGCCGAAATGCACCGGATCGATGCCGAGCGCTTGAGCCGTCGGCAGCAGCACCGGCACGATGATCAGCAGGATGGTGGTGCCCTCCAGCACGCAGCCCAGCAGCAGCAAGAGCAGGTTCACCAGGATCAGGAAGGTGGTCGGCGACAGGTTCCAGCCGGTCAGCACGGCGCTGAGGGCGGTCGGGATGTTCTCCACCGTCACCACATAGTTGAACACCAGCGCGCCCGCGATCAGCATGCCGATTGAGGCGGCCGTCCGCGCGCTGGTCAGCAGCGAGGCATAGAGCTGGCGCAGGCTGACGCTGCGGTAGAGCGCGGCGGAGATGACAAGCGCATAGGCGGCGGCGATGGCCGCGGCCTCGGTTGGCGTGGTGACACCGCCATAGATGCCGCCCAGCAGCACCACCGGCATCATCAGCGTGGGCAGGGCGCGCCAGGTGATGCAGGGCAGCTCGCGCAGCGGTGTCGGCGGCTCGACCGGGAATCCCCGTCGGCGGGCGGCGGCAGCCACGATGGCCATCTGGGCGGCCGCCATGATCAGCCCCGGCACCACCCCGCCGAGGAACAGGTAGCCGATCGAGGCGTTGGAGACCAGGGCGTAGAGCACCATCGGGATGGATGGCGGGATGATCGGCCCGATCACCGCGGTGACCGCCGTCAGGGCGGCGGCGAAGCTGGCGGGATAGCGCCCGCCGCGGGTCATCATCGCCTGCATCATCCGCCCGGTGCCGGCGGCATCGGCGATGGCGGAGCCGGACATGCCGGCGAAGATGATGGACTGCAGGATGTTGACATGGGCCAGCCCGCCGCGGAAGCGGCCGACCGCGGCATTGCAGAACTGCAGCAGCCGGTCCGTCATCGAGCCGATGTTCATCAGCTCCGCCGCCAGGATGAACAGCGGCACGGCAAGGATGATGTAGCTGGTGTACATGCCGTTCAGGAGCTGCTCGGCCGCCGTGCCCATGTCGAGGCCGGCCAGCAGCAGATAGAGGATCGAGCCGGCGATCATGGCGTGGCCGATCGGCAGCCCGAGCAGCGCCAGGGCGGTGATCACGGTGACGGCGATCGAGAAGGGGCTGGCGAGGTTCACAGGCCGGACCCCGCCGCCGGTGCCGCCGGCCCGTCGCGACCGCGCAGCGCCTGCCAGCCGAGCCACAGGTAGCGGGCGATCGCCGCCACCGCGAACAGGAGATAGATGGAAAACAGCCAGTCGAAGCGGATCTTCATGTAGGATGTCCGCTCCACCCGCATGAAGGCGATGTAGTCGGCAATCGCCGGCAGCGACACGCCATACAGAGCGACCAGCGCCACCGCGCTGGCCAGCGTCATGACCCGCCGGACCCGGCGGCCAGCCGCCGCCGACAGCAGGTCGAAGCGGATCTCCTCGTCCTCCCGCAGCACCACGGCCGCCCCCCACAACACCAGCCAGATCCACAGGATCACGCTGATCTCATGGGTCCAGCCGATCGGCAGGTTCAGCCCGTAGCGGCAGACGATCTGCACGATGAAGGCGGCGAACATCGTTGCCAGCATCGCGGCCAGCAGGTTTTCGGCCCGGCGGTAGAGCCAGGCCCCGACGGTGCGGGACGACAGGTGCAAGAGCAGGACTCCCCGGGCCCGGCGCAGGCTCCGGCAGCAATCAGCCGGAGCCTGCGCGGACGCGATCAGAGGGCGTTGATCTTGTCGACCATGCCCTTCGGCCAGCTCTTGGCCAGATCGGAGGCGAGGTACTTCTCCTGCGCGAACTTGCGGAAGGCGGCCTGGTCGGGAACATAGACCTGCAGGCCCTTGGAGCGGAAGAACTCCACGAGCTCCTTCTCGCGCGCCAGGTGCTTGCCGGCGCTGAACGCCATCGCGGCATCGGCGGCGGCCTGGAAGCGCGCCTGCTGGGCCGGGTTCATGGCGTTCCAGACCTTGTTGGAGACGGTGAGCAGATCGAAGCCGACCAGATGGGAGGTCAGCACGATCTGCGACATCACCTCGTAGAACTTCATGTTCTCGACATTGGGCAGCGGGTTGTCCTGGCCGTCGATGGCCCCGGTCTGCAGGCCCGTGTAGACTTCCGCATAGGCCATCGGCGTCGGATTGGCGCCGATCGCGGTACCCAGGAACTGCCAGGCATCGCCCGGGGGCATGCGCAGCTTCACCCGCGCCAGGTCGGCCGGGGTGCTGACCTTGTGGCTGGGCTTCAGCCCGACATGGCGGGAGCCGAAATAGGTCGGCCCCAGGATGTGGATGCCGAGCTGGTCGCTCGCCATCTTCTTGAAGCCGGCACCGAGATCGCTGGCGAAGAACTTGTCCAGGTGATCGGCATCGCGGAACAGGTAGGCCGCGGTGACGATCGACCATTCCGGGATCTGCTTGGAGATGTCCTGCGGGGCGATATTGCCCATCTCCAGGTTGCCGCGCTGCAGGGCCACAAGCTCGGTGCCCTGCTTGAACAGGTTGCCGCCGTAGTAGCCTTCAAAGACGAAGTCGTCCTTGATCGATTCGGCGAACATTTTCATCATCTCGGCGCGGATGTCCTGCTCCGAGAACACGGCCGAGAAGCGCAGCTTCGGCTTGGCCTGCGCCAGGGCCGGGCGGCCGGGCAGCGCTGCCGCCGCGGCAAGGATGCCGGTGCCGGCCAGGAACCGGCGGCGCGTGGTGTCTGACATCATTTCGTTCCTCCCTCTGCATGCATGGTTCCGGGCGCCTGGCGCCCGCCTCTTGCGGCAGGCCGTTCATGCCGCCGCCTCGAAATGCCCGGCCATCGCCGCCCGGTCGGGCGCCCTGCCGGTGAACAGCTCGAAGGCCCTTACCGCCTGGTAGACCGCCATGCCGCGGCCGGGCAACACGCGGCAGCCGCGCGCGCGGGCCAGGCGCAGCAGCTCGGTCTCGGGCGGGAAATAGACGATCTCGGCCACCCAGTGGCGCGGCGTCAGCAGGGACGGCGCAAAGGGGGTGCCGGGGTACTTGTCCATGCCGACCGGGGTTGCATTCACCACGCCATCGGCGGCAGCCAGCGCACCCTCGACCGTGCCGGCTGCCGCCGCCCGCCCGGGAAAGCGCGCGGCCAGCCGGCCCGCCAGCTCGGCCG